>JACCUM010000141.1 GCA_013811805.1 Geodermatophilaceae bacterium
TTGGCGGTGGGTGAGCTGCGGACCACACGTGGGCTACGTCCGCCTGGTCCGACGGTTGCTCTCCGTGTCCGAGGCTACCCGCTTGGTAGCGGGCGCTTTGGGGTACCCGGACCACCGCAGGCCCCCCCGTGGCACGTGACCTCGGGTTCTCGGCTATCCAGAACGATGTGCGCTACGCGCCCGAGTGACACCCTCCAGTCCATCCAGCAGGGCGTCGGTTTCAGCGGGCGTGCCGGCGGTGATCCGCAGATACCCGGGAATGCCGACGTCGCGCACCAGAACCCCGCGGTCCAGCAACGCCTGCCAGGCCTCGCGGGAGTTCCAGAAGCCGCCGAGGAGGACGAAGTTCGCATCGCTGGGCACCGCATTCAGCCCGAAATGCGGCGCGGCGGCCACGATCCGGTCGCGCTGGTCGCACACCGATGCCACCGTGGCCAGCAGCTGGTCCCGGTAGCCCAAGGCGACCCGGGCCACGACCTGGGTCAGGGCGGACAGGTGGTAGGGAAGCCGAACGAGCTGCAGTGCGTCGACCACGGCGGGAGCGGCAGCGAGGTAACCCAGCCGCAGACCCGCCATCCCGAACGCCTTGGACATCGTGCGGGTCACCACCAGTCGCTCCCGTCCGGGCAGCAGAGTAAGCGCACTGGGTGTGCCGGGGCGGGCGAACTCGGCGTAGGCCTCGTCGACGATCACCATGCCCGCGGCCTCGGCATAGACCGCCTCGATGGTCTCGAGGCTCACCGCGGTGCCGGTCGGGTTGTTCGGCGACGTCACGAACACCACGTCGGGCCGATGCTCGCGTACGGCGCACGCGGCACGAGCCGGGTCGATGCCGAAGTCGGCTTCCCGCGGCCCGTCGTGCCAGGTGGTGGAGGTGCTGAGGCTGATCAGCGGGTGCATCGAGTAGGAGGGGGTGAAGCCCAACGCGCTCCGGCCGGAGCCACCGAAAGCCTGCAACAGTTGCTGAAGGATCTCATTGGATCCGTTGGCCGCCCACAGCTGTGCGACGCCCAGTTCGCCTCCCAGATAGCCGGCCAGGTCGGTTCGCAATGCGATGGCATCGCGGTCGGGATAGCGGTTGAGCCCGCCGGCGACAGCGCCGACTGCCTCGGCTATCGCCTCAGCCAGCCCGGCCGGGAGCGGCCAGCTGTTCTCGTTGGTGTTCAGTCGTACGGCGACGTCGAGTTGCGGTGCACCGTAAGGGGTACGCCCCCGCAACTCCGAGCGAATCGGCAACGCGGCGAGCCCGTACGGGACGCTCAACGTTCTCGCTCGCGAACAGCGGCCGCATGCGCGGGAAGGTCCTCGGCGTGGGCCAGGGCATCGATGTGACCCGCCGCCGCGGCCAGCGCTGCCCGATCGAAGTCCACCACGTGGATGCCGCGCAGGAACGACTGCACCGAGAGCCCGGATGTGTGCCTTGCGCAACCGCCGGTCGGCAGCACGTGATTGGACCCGGCGCAGTAGTCACCCAGGGAGACCGGCGACCAAGGACCGACAAAGATCGCACCGGCGTTGCGGACCCGCGCCGCGATCCGCCGGGGATCGCGGGTCTGGATCTCGAGATGCTCGGCGGCGTAAGCATCGACCACCTGCAGTCCGGCGTCGAGGTCATCGACCAATACGATCCCTGACTGAGCCCCCGACAGAGCCGCGGTGATCCGTTGCACGTGCTTGGTAGCCGCGACGTAGTCGGTCAGTGTGCAGGAGACCTGGTCTGCTAGTTCGGCGCTGGTGGTGACCAGAACCGCACTGGCCAGGGGGTCGTGCTCGGCCTGGCTGATCAGGTCCGCGGCCACATGCCCGGCATCGGCGCTGTCGTCGGCCAGGATGGCCACTTCGGTCGGACCGGCCTCGGCGTCGATGCCGATCACGCCGCGCAGCAGCCGCTTTGCCGCGGTCACGTAGATGTTGCCCGGGCCGGTGACCATGTCCACCGGCTCGCAGGGCCCGGCTCCGTAGGCGAAGGTTGCGATGGCCTGCGCTCCACCCACCGCGTACACCTCGGTGACGCCGAGCAGCGCGCAGGCGGCCAGCACCCCCCGGTCGGGAAGTCCGCCGTGCTCCTTCTGCGGAGGGCTGGCCACCGCGATGGACTCGACACCGGCGATCTGGGCGGGAACGACGTTCATGACCACGCTGGACAACAACGGTGCCAAGCCCCCTGGCACATAGAGCCCCACTCTGCTGACCGCCACCCAGCGCTGGGTGACCAGGCCGCCCGGCACCACCTCCGTGCGCAGATGGGTCCGCCGCTGGTCGGCATGTACCCGGCGGACCCGCGCGATCGACTCGTCCAACGCCGCGTGCAGCGCCGGCGAACAGTTCGCCAACGCCGCATCCAGAGCGGCCTGCGGCACGGCAATGGATTCCAGCACAACGCCGTCGAGCCGCTCGGTGATCTCTCGTACGGCCACCTCGCCGCGGATTCGTACGTCGGCACACAGCGGGCCGACGATGGCCAGCGTCGCATCGACGTCGATCTCAGGACGTGGCAACAAGCCGGCCAGGGTGCGGCGCGGGGGCAGCGCAGCACCGCGGAGGTCCAGCCGGTTCAGCATCGGGTGCACTCCTTGCAGACGACTGCCTGATTGCCAGGGTAGTGACCTGACGCGGCTTGGCCGACCGGAGCCACCGCGAGTCGCACTAGGCTGGATTCGTGAGCGAGGATCGCGGGTTTCGTGAGCGAGCATCGCAGCGAGGAACGAGCTTCGACGAGAGGGCGGGAGCATCGACTGAGCGCCAGTGAAGGAGGAGCGGACCGCCCGGTGCGCGCAGCGCGCGAGGCGGAGTGCAGGAGCGCAGCGAACACAGCGCCTCTGGCGCGTACCTGCGGAGCGCGTCATGACTCCGGGCACCATCCCACTGTTCCCGTTGGGCAGCCCGCTGTTTCCCGGCATGGTCTTGCCGCTGCACGTCTTCGAAGAGCGATACCGGCTGCTG
This sequence comes from Geodermatophilaceae bacterium, assembly GCA_013811805.1. Taxonomy (GTDB): domain Bacteria; phylum Actinomycetota; class Actinomycetes; order Mycobacteriales; family Geodermatophilaceae; genus JACCQS01. The sequence goes on from JACCUM010000141.1 coordinate 2,944, forward strand.
GTCGAGGATTTGCTGGCGCTGCCGGAGGAGTTGCCCAGACGATTCGGCGTGGTGGCGATCCGTCAGGGCTGGGAGGTCGCCGACGGCGCGTTCGGTGACTCCGAGCCGGCAATCTATGAGGTGGGCTGCGCCGCGGAGGTCCGCGCGATCAGCAGACGCGGCCAGGACCGTTTCGACGTGGTCGCGGTTGGCGCGGACCGGTTCAGCGTCCTCAAGGTTCATCGCCACCTGAGCGCCTATCTCCAGGCCGATGTGGAATGGCTCCCCGGCGCCGGCACCGATGCAGACACCCGACCCGAGGCCGCCGCACTGGGCGAGGTCGTGGGCCAGCTGTTCTTGCGCTACATCTCGCTGGTCGCGACCCTGCACGGCACCGCGATCGATCTTCCTGAGCTGCCCAAAGGCCCGCGTGAGCTGTCCTACCTGGTCGCCGCGGGTGCGTTGCTCACGGCCGAGGATCGCCAAGCGCTCCTGGTCGAGGATCTGACCGCAGCCCGGTTGGCGGCGCAGTCACATTTGCTCCGGCGGGAACTGACGATACTGGCCAGTCTTCGTGCGGTCCCCGTCCCGTTGGTGCAGTTGGCGGTGCCGTGGAGCTTGAACTGACTGCTGCCAGCTGACGTCGGTGCAGCTCGTCGTTGGCGGCAAAGCACGCCACCACCACGTAGGTCAGGGTGGCCAGAAACGCCCCGATGACAAGAACCGGGATGGCCCGTAGCTGCACTGCCGGGGCAACGATCGAGCCAAGCTGAGCGGTCTGCTCCTCCGACGGTCCCGTGCCGAGCAATTCCCCGGTCTGCCAAGCAACGACCGCCGCGAGCAACATGCCGATGGCCAGCCCGAGGACGACGCCCACCCCACGGACCCGGACGAACCGCCAGGCGAGGCCCGCCACCACCACGCCGAGTGCTCCGGTAAGGATCAGCAGCCAACCGTCGGCGCCGATGAGGGCCTCGGACTGCGGTTCGACAGCCCGGAAGCCGCCGTCCACGACCTCGTACTGACGTCTCGGCGCCAGCGCCAGCCACAGCAGGCCGATCGGAAGTCCTGCCACTGCCAGGCCGAGGGCCAGCCGAAGAGCCGAACGGAGTTCCGCACGGGTCACCCGTAGCCCCTCGTACCAGGGTGGGACTGCGATCGGCGCCGACTGCGGCTCCTGCCACGAAGCGCCCATGGACGCAGGTGCAGACACCTGAAGGACCCTACGTCGTTCCCCGATCAGCGTGCCCAGCCTGGTGCTAGCTCTGGCTGGTCACCGGTTGCTTTCGCTGACGCAGGACATGTTCGACCAGTTCGATCAAGGTGTTCTTCACCGCTTGGCGTTGCCGAGCGTCGGTGAGTACGACCGGAACGTTGGGATCGATGGACAGCGCCTCGCGTACGTCCTCGGCCCGGTGCCGCGCGACGCCGTCGAAGCAGTTGACGGCGACGATGTAGTTCAGGGCGCGGTCCTCGACGAAGTCCACTGCGGCGAAACAATCCGCCAACCGCCGCGTGTCCACGAGCACGACCACCCCGATGGCACCCCGCATCAGGTCGTCCCACATGAACCAGAAGCGGTGCTGGCCGGGGGTTCCGAACAGATAGAGGATCAACTCGTCCCCCAGGGACACCCGGCCGAAGTCCATGGCGACGGTGGTCGTCCCCTTGTCCGGTGTCGACCCGAGGTCGTCGAGGGCGCTCGATGCCTCTGTCATGAGTGCCTCGGTCCGCAGTGGGGTGATCTCCGAGACGGCGCCGACGAACGTCGTCTTCCCGACTCCGAAGCCACCGGCAACAACGATCTTCGCTGACGAGCGCGCAGCCGGGCCCGGGGGCCGAGATGGCGGCGCTGGTGCGGTGGGAGGGTTCGGCAGGCGCGGCCAGACCGGCCCGGTCACGTGCCCCGCCGGCTCGGAACGGACACCGTCATAGCTGCCGGAGTCCACTGAGCACCTTCTCCAGCAACGCGACCTCGGGCTGACCGCTCGCATCCCCGGCCGTGGTGTGTACGGTCACCAATCCGATCCTGGCCATGTCGCCCAGCAATACCCTTGCCACCCCCAGGGGCAGGGTCAGCCTGGCGGCCACCTCGGCCACCGACTGCACCTGGCGACAGAGGTCGGCGATGGGACGGTGCTCCGGATTCATCCGTGCAACATCGCTGCCGCCGCCGTTGATGGTGGTGATCAGCGCCTCGATAGGCAGGTCGTAGTCCGACCGTGTCCTTCCGCGCGTCCGCGCGTAGGGGCGAACGATCGGGGTCGCGTCGTCGGAGGGTTCCATCAAACACCGCTCACGGCCAACTCCTACCCGGCGATCTCACGCAGCTGTGAGCGCAGCGCCGGCGTGAGCAACTGGCCAGCCCGATCCACGAGCAACGCCATCTCGTACCCGACGAGCCCCAGATCGCAGTCGGGGGCGGCGAGTACGGCAAGGCAGGAGCCGTCGGAGATGGACATCAACAGCATCGCACCGCGCTCCATCTCCACCGCCGTCTGGACGACCTCTCCCCCGTCGAAGCAGCTCGACGCGCCCTGGGTGAGACTGATCAGCCCTGACGTCACGGCGGCCAACTGATCGGCGCGGTCCCGCGGGAGCGCCTGGGACGAGGTCAACAAGAGTCCGTCAGAGGAGACCACCACCGCGTGTGCGACCCCGGCCACTCGCTCGGCGAAGTTGCTCACCAGCCAACCGAATTGGCCGGGATGAGTTGCCGGCTCCCGGTACTCGGTCGTCATTGGCGCTCCTGAGAAGTCGGTAACTCGCCGTGCCGGCCCACTCCATTGCGCGTCGGTTCACCCATCGAGCGATCCGAGTCTTCCATCGGCGACGAGTGCCGGCCCCGGCGGGTGCCACGCTGGTAGCTGCTCAGGTTCCCCCGAACCCGTTCCGCGTCGCGCAGCAGAGTCACGTTGTTCAAGCGCCCGGCCGCGACGGTCTCGGCAGGAGGACGAGCCGCGCCTCCGGGCACTAGGTGGGCGCGCGGTCGGCGTCGAGGAAGTCCCGCCGCAGTGGTGCCGGCGTCGACCGGCGTACGCAGCTGTTCTGCCGCTTGCCAACCCTCGTCAGCCGACGAGCCGAAGTCCGGTGTTCCGTCTGCGTCCCAGCCGACTGATTCGGAGGACCCCCCGGTGACCCCGCCGTCGGCATCGGCAGCGGAGAGGTCGTCGGGGACGGTGGGCAGCTGGCTGAACCACGCCGAGCGCATCTCCTGGAAGATCGGCGTCCCCTCCCCCTGACCTTGACTGGATGAGTCGGCCAGTGGCAGCGCGGCGAAGAAATCGGTGGTCTGGATGTCGGCGGGTCCGGTCGGCACGCTGGGAGCGAACAGGTCCAACGGCGGCCCGCTCCGCGTGGTAGCCAGCGATTCAAGCGAGAAGTCCAAGGCCTGGGTGATGGCCGCGTCGAAGGGAGCGCCGTTGCCCACGCCGTTCGAACCCGCACCAGATGCGTCTGGACCCGCGATTGAACCATGGCCGGCAGAAACGAGGGTCTGGTCGCGGCCAGCCTCAGAGCCGGGACCGGTTGCGGCTGCAGTCGAGCCAGTGGCGGGGGTGGAGAACATCCCGCCAGTACCGGCCGAGACCAGGGAGCCGTTGGTCTGGGGGTCCACCGGCGGGGCGATGACGTGAGCGGGACGCTCGACCTCGGCCGAGATCAACCCGCTTGGGATCGAGACTTCAGCGGTCAGTCCCCCCGCGGGGCCGGTCGCGCGCATTCGTACGGTGATGCCGTGCCGGGTCGCCAGCCGGCCGACCACGAACAGACCCATGTGCCGGGACACCGACACGTCGACCATCGGCGGAATCGCAAGCCGGTCATTGATCGCTGTGCGTTGTGTCGCAGACATCCCGACACCGGTGTCTCGGATCTCGATCAACATGCTGCCATCGGGCTGCATCGCGCCGGCCAGTACGACCGGGGCCTCTTTGGGAGAGAAGTTGGTGGCGTTGTCCAGCAACTCAGCGGTCAGGTGCACGAGGTCGTTGACCGCAACACCGAGGATGGCGGTGTCTGGCACGCTCTCGATCGTTATCCGCTGGTATTCCTCGATCTCTGAGATCGCCCCGCGCAGGACATCGAGCACGGGCCGAGCGGCTCCGGTCCGCTGACGGGTCTCGGAGCCGGCAAGCACAAGCAGGTTCTCGTTGTTGCGGCGCATCCGGGTCGCGAGATGGTCCAGACGGAAGAGTTCCCCAAGCGCCTCAGGATCGCGCTCCCCACTTTCCAGCGCATCGATGATTCTCAGCTGGCGTTCGACCATCCCCTGGCTGCGCCGGGACAGGTTCACGAACATGTCATTGACGGTGCTGCGCATCATGGCTTGCTCGCCGGCCAGGCGAATGGCCTGACTGTGCACCACGTCGAACGCGCGAGCCACCTCACCGATGTCCTCACGTGTATGGACCGGGATTGGCTCAGGATGGATGTCATCCCTCCAGCCGCCGGGTTGGCGGAGCCGCTCGACGACTCCGGGTAGCCGACGTAGGGCGACATCGAGGGCACCGGTACGAAGTGTTCGTAGCGGTCTCAGCACCGATCGGGCGACCAGGACCAGCACGATAAGAGCAAGTAGAAGCAAGCCTCCCACGATGGCGGCATCGCGGATGGTATTCGTGACGGCGGTGTCGCTGGTCGTCGCGGTCGCGGCCTCGAGGTCGTCGCTCAAAGACGCCTCGACCATACGCAAACTGTCCTCGAGCGCGGTGGCTGCCTCGTCCCAATCCGCGGCAATGCTGCCGAGCGGGACGAAGGCCGGCCACTCTCCGAGCCCGATCAGCAGGAAGCGCTCTCGATCGGTGCTGACCGTCCCGCGTACGGCGGTGAAGTACACCTGCCGCTCCGAGGACGGCACCGATTCGGCAAATCCGCGGATGGCGGAGTCGTAGCCTGCCTCGGTCGAGCGCAGCTGGGATTGCTCGACCGAGGTGATGGAATCTTGCAGACTGGCGGCCAACAGCACGGCGTGCTGAACCGAGAGTTGCTCCTTGGCTTGGGCCAGAAAGCCGATCCCCGAGGCCAGTGACGCCGACTCGGCGGAGACTTCGGTCGAGGCCACCCGGTTGAACCGAAGCAGGAAGCTGATCACTTCGCTGTACCGGCCGATGGCGGAACTGACATCGGTGCCTGGCGCGAACACCTGTTCCCGAACGACTGCCAACGTATCCAGTCGACGCAGGGCATCCAGATAAGCCGCCGCCGGCGCCTCGGGCAAGTTGTCCGGGTTGTCCTCGAGGTTGCGTAACTGGTCGACCTCGGCGTCGACGTTCTGGATCTGCTCTTCTACCAGGGCGCGCTGCTCCAGGCCCTCGGTGGCGGCGGCGGCTGCAACGCGATGCCGCTCGGCTTGCAGCTCGGCTATGACACTGGCGACCTGCTGGCTGAGCGTGACCTGGCCCTGAACTGCCGCGAGGGTCTGGATATCGCTCACCGACGCCGCGATCCGCAGTCCACCCAACACACCGGCCAGGACCAGCGGGATCACCAGCAGCACGACCAGCCTGGACCTCAGCCGCCAATTCCGCAGCCTCCAACGCCCGGACTGCGGCCGAGTCGATCCCGCCGCGTCCTGCACATGGAATCGGGCGCCGACCGACTTCTCCGGTCGCCCGCCGTAGATGCTGACTCGCTCGCCACTCCTAGGCGCCTGCGACGACGCGGAGGTCTCGGTCGTCGGGCCATGCGGGAAACGCGCGCCCACCGGGCGCGATCCGGGCGTACCGGCGCGGGCATCCGGGCGCGCCTTATCCCTTGCGCTCTTCGTCTTGCGCTGCGAAGGCGAGCCGGACACGACTAGATATTCCTATTCTTTCGGCGGTTCCCGAGCGGAGACCAGAGATTATCGTAGGGCTCTCCAGTCGCCGGTGTTGAAATCCGGGCATATTGCTACATCAGAGCGACGCTGGCCGGACCCAACAATGCCTTGATCTCGCCCATCAGCGAAGCGGTCGGGCTCACCCGCAGACCACTGTCCAGGCGCAGCACTGTTTCTCGGCCACCGTTGAGCAGGCGTAACCGCACCTCGGTCGTACCTGGATGGGTTCCCAGCACTTCGCGGAGCCGGGCGACGATCGGTGGTGTGCATCTGGCCGCGGCCATCGACACCATCACCGGGCCACGCGCCGCTTGGCTGATGTCCGGGATGCCGACGTCCTGCACGATGATCTTCGGTGAATCCTCGCGCCGGTCGACGCGCCCGCGGATGGTGAGAATGGCGTCGTTGGCGAGATCCAAGCTGATCTTGGTGTAAGTCTGCGGGAAGATCATCAGATCGATGGAGCCGCCCATGTCTTCGAGGGTGGCCGAAGCCATCGGCGCACCTGCCCTGGTCGTGCGCAGGGTCAGCCCCGACAGCAGGCCGGCGATCGTGACGAAGGTCCCGTCCTCGACCTGGCCGGTCTGGATGTCGGCGATCTTGACCTCGGCGTGGCTGGCCAGGATGTGTTCGAGCCCGAGCAATGGGTGATCGGAGACGTAGAGGCCGAGCATGTCCCGCTCGAAGGCCAGTCGTTCACGCTTGTCCCAGTCGGCGACGGGCACCGGCAGATCCATCATCGCCGCATTAACGCCGGCGCCATCCAGCGCGTCGGCGAAGAGGTCAAACTGCCCGATCGCTTCGGCCCGTTTCACGTCGAGGACCATGTCCACCGCTTGGGCATGCACGGTGAGTAGTCCTTGGCGTGAATGGCCGAGTGAATCAAAGGCGCCTGCCTTGATGAGCGACTCGAGCACCTTCTTGTTGCACACGACCGCATCCACTTTGCGCAGGAAGTCGAAAAAACTGCAGAAGCTACCTGATTCCTCGCGCGCCCGCTCGATGCAGGCCACGACGTTGCGCCCGACATTGCGGATGGCGCCCAACCCGAACCGGATATCGCCGCCCACCGGGGCGAAGTCAGCAACGGAGGTGTTCACGTCAGGGGCCAGGACGGTGATGCCCATCCGCCGGCACTCCCCGAGGTAGACCGCCATCCGGTCCTTGTCGTCGCGCATCGAGGTGAGCAGCGCGGCCATGTAGGCGGCCGGGTAGTTGGCCTTGAGGTATGCCGTCCAGTACGAGACCAGGCCGTAGGCAGCGGTGTGGGACTTGTTGAACGCGTAGTCGGAGAAGGGCAGCAGGATGTCCCAAAGAGCCTTGATCGCCGCTTTGGAGTATCCGTTCGCGGTGCCACCGGTGAAGAACTTGTCCCTCTGGGCATCCAACTCAGACTTCTTTTTCTTGCCCATCGCCCGACGCAGCAGGTCGGCCTCACCGAGGGTGAAGCCGGAGATCTGCTGGGCGATCGCCAGCACCTGCTCCTGGAAGACGATCAGCCCATAGGTCTCACCGAGGATCTCGCGCAACGCATCCTCGAGCTCAGGATGGATGCCCCCGACCTCCTGGCGATTGTTCTTCCGGTCGGCGTAGTCATTGTGCGCATTGGCCCCCATCGGACCCGGCCGGTAGAGCGCCAGAACCGCGGCGATGTCGACGAAGGCGTCCGGACGCAGCGAGCGCAGCAACGCCCGCATCGGACCGCCGTCGAGTTGGAACACTCCGAGGGTGTCCCCGCGGCTGAGCAACTCATAGGTCGGCTGGTCGTCCAGCGCTAGGACCGAGAGGTCCAGACGAGGACCGCCATCGGCCGCGATGGCGTTGACGGCGTCGTCGAGGATCGTGAGATTCCGTAACCCGAGGAAGTCCATCTTGAGCAGGCCGAGGGTCTCGCAGGTCGGATAGTCGAACTGGGTGATCACCGCGCCGTCGGCCTCGCGGCGCATGATCGGAATGAGGTCGATCAGGGGTTGGCTGCCGATCAGCACCCCGGCGGCGTGCACTCCCCACTGCCGCTTCAGACCTTCCAGGCCCAGCGCCTGGTCGACGACCTCTTTGGCGTCGGGGTCCTCCTCGTACCGCTTCCTGAAGTCGGCCCCTTCTCGGTAGCGAGCGTCGGTCGCATCGAAGACACCGGACAGAGCCATGTCCTTGCCCATCACCGGGGAGGGCATCAGCTTGGTCAGCTGCTCGCCGAGGGTGAACGGCTTGTCCATGACCCGGCAGGCATCCTTGATCGCCGCCTTGGCCTTGATCGTGCCGTAGGTGACGATCTGGGCAACCCGGTCCTCGCCGTACTTGTCCGACACGTAGCGGATGACCTCACCACGCCGGCGCTCGTCGAAGTCGATGTCGATGTCGGGCATCGACACGCGCTCGGGATTGAGGAAGCGCTCGAAGAGCAGTCCGTGCTCCAGCGGGCAGAGATCAGTGATCTGCAGGGCGAAGGCCACGATCGACCCCGCAGCCGATCCGCGTCCTGGGCCCACCCGGATGCCCGCTTCCCGGGCGAACCGGATGAAGTCGGCGACCACGAGGAAGTAGGCCGGAAAGCCCATCTGGCAGATGACGCCCAGCTCGTACTCCGCGCGCCTGCGGGCCTCGTCACAGATCCCGGCGGGATAGCGCCGGTGCAGACCGAGTTCGACCTCCTTGACCAGCCAGGACTCCTGGGATTCCCCCTCGGGTACGTCGAACCTGGGCATCAGGTCGACGCCCTCGGCGAACGAGACACCGGCGCACTTCTCGGCCACGAGCAGGGTGTTGTCGCAGGCCTGGGGGTGTTCGGTGAACAGCGCCCGCATCTCGGCAGGGGACTTCAGATAGAAGCTGTCGTCATTGAATCTGAGTCGCTTGGTCTCGGCCAGCTTCGCACCGGTCTGGATGCACAGCAGGGCGTCGTGGGCTTTCGCATCGTGCTGGTGGGTGTAGTGCAGGTCGTTGGTGGCCAGCAGCGGGAGGGACAGCTCGTCGGCGATCCGCAGCAGGTCCTTGCGGGTCGCCCGCTCGATCTCCAGGCCGTGCTCCATGAGCTCGACGTAGAAGTTGTCCTTGCCGAAGATGTCCCGGAAGTCCGCGGCGGCGGCCAGCGCTTTGTCGTACTTGCCGGCCCGCAGCCACATGTTGACCTCACCGGACGGGCAACCGGTGGTCGCGATCAGGTCCGTGCCGTATCGCTGGAGCAGGTCGCGGTCGAAGCGCGGTTTGCGGTACTGCCCTTCCAGGCTGGCCAGCGAGGAGATCCGGAACAGGTTGTGCATCCCCAGCGTGCTGGTGGCCAGCATCGTCATGTGACAGAAGGCGGACTTGCCTCGGTTGGACCCGCCGTCCCCCGGCTCCTCCAGCATCGAGTCGCCGAAGTCGAAGGGCTGCCGGTCGAAGCGACTGCCCGGGGTGTAGTAGCCCTCCATCCCGATGATCGGTTTGATGCCGGCCTTGGTGGCCTGGCGGTGGAAGTCGTAGGCCCCGAAGACGTTGCCGTGATCGGTCATCGCGATCGCGGGCATGCCCATCCGAGCGGTCTCGGCGAACAACTCGGGCAGCTTGGCCGCACCGTCCAGCATGGAGTACTCGGTATGCACGTGCAGGTGCACGAACTGATCCGAGTGACCCATCGCGGCCGATGACCTCCTTGCTCGATCGGACCGAGAGGGAAGGTGCTCGGTGCGGGGATGAGTGTGCGGGGCGGATGTGATTGTCGCGCCCTGTCTTTGTAGACCACGCGACCGACACTCGCTCGGTCAGGTTCCTCGGCCCGCGCGTACCGGCTCAGGACTCAGAGCGGCTTGACGAACTCGTACTCGATCGAGTTGGACGGGTCGTGCAGGGCGCGCTGTGCTCCCGTTCGCCGATAGCCCAGACCCGCATAGAGGCGGTGGGCATCGAGAAACCGGGTGTCCGTCCACAGGATCACTTCCCGGGCCTGATGCTCCTGAGCGGTTGCCTCGACCAGCGCCACCAGGCGCGCGCCGAGCCCACGCCGGCGAGCCGACGAACTCACGTAGAGGTTCTTCAGCTCGAGCCGGCCCGGCCGGTCCGGACCCCAGCCCACGCACGCCAGCAGTGCTGCGGTGTCGGGCTCGGCCAGCACCCAGAACTGGCCGCCCTTGTCCGCGTACGTGCTCGCCGGAGCGGCCATCCACGCATCGATGCCCTCGGGGTCGAGCACACATCCTTCGTACTCGGCGAAACAGCCACCGATCAGCTGCCGCACAGCCGCCGCGTCGCGGTCGGTAGCCAGGCGCAGGACGCCTGGCCAGTCCCCGTCGGGCAGATCGGTCATGGGCGCTTTCCGAAATCAATGGGCTGCGTGTCGTAGGGCCCGGGGTCGCCGCGGTCATCGGGTCGCGACGCCACCTCGGTCGAGGGCGATCTCGCTGGTGCGGACTGTGTCCCACCTCCGGGCAGCACATCAGCCGGTACGGCCAGGAAGCGCAGGTCAATCAGGGAGTGCAGCACGATCGGCACCAACACCGAGCCGGTATCGAGATAGACCGCCGCGAGCACCGAGCCGAGCAGACCCGTGGTGAGTATCCCGGCCAGACCTTGATAGGCATGCGCCAATCCGAACGCCAGGCCCGCCGCCGCGACCAGACCCCACCACGGCAGCGAGGGGGCCAGCGCGGCCAGGACGGCTATCCCGAAGCCTCGGTAGACGATCTCCTCGCCGACCCCGGCAGTCACGGCGACCGCCGCGAACAGTCGCCGCTCGGAATCCGTACGCGGAAGCAGGGAGCCCACCGAGCGCAGCGCCGCAGAGTCCGATCCGGCCTCGCGCAGCACCCCGGTACGCAAAGCGCGTACCGAGAGCACCGTTACCACGAGGATGACGACCGCGGCGACCCCGGTGACGATTCCGACCCGATCCGGCCAGCGCACCCCGAGTTCGGTCCAACCGACCCGCGCTGCGACCAGGCAGACGGCCAGCACGATGGCCACCAGTCCCCACTCGAGAAGCAGCAATCGCCCGTAGAGCCAGCGGCGTGCGCCCGGGGCCACACCGACGGCCGACTCGAAGCGCCGGTGCAGGACCCACCCCACGAATGGCTCACCGAGGACCAGGTATCCCCCCACCATGAGGGCGGCAAGGGCGGCCGGGGCAAAATCGGCCAGCGAATCCGGCAGCCAGCTCACTGCTTGTCCGCCTGCTGCGCTGCGACCCCGTGCACTTCGCGTGCGAGCCGGCTCATGGCTGGTCCGCCAACTTCTCCAGGGCAGCAGCGAGATCGGCCGGGTACGGGCTGACGAAGCTCACCTGGGCACCCGTACCGGGATGGGCAAATCCGAGCCGTACGGCGTGCAGCCACTGGCGGGACAGCCCGAGCCGGGCCGCGAGCTTCGGGTCGGCGCCGTAGACCGCATCGCCCACGCATGGATGACGCAGCGCAGCCATGTGCACCCGGATCTGATGGGTGCGGCCGGTTTCCAACGTGATGTCGAGCAGACTGGCGGCCGGAAAGGCTTCGATCGTCGAATAGTGCGTGACCGACGGTCGGCCGCCGGCGACGACGGCGAATCGCCAATCATGAGTGGGATTGCGGTCGATCGGTGCGTCGACGGTGCCGGTGCTCGGATCGGGATGGCCCTGGACGAGCGCGTGGTAGCCCTTGTCGACGGTGCGCTCCTTGAATGCGCGCTTGAGCCAGGTGTAGGCCGCCTCGCTTCGGGCCAGGACCATGAGGCCGGTGGTGCCCGCGTCGAGGCGGTGCACGATGCCGTGCCGCTCCTCGGCTCCGCCAGTGGCCAGCCGGTAACCCATGGCGGCCACTCCGCCGGTGACCGTCGGCCCGGTCCAACCCGGACTTGGATGGGCGGCCACACCGACGGGCTTGTCGACGACGAGGATCTCGTCGTCGACGTGGACAACCGTCAGGCCCTCCACCGGCTCCGGCGGTGCCGGTGCTGCCACGGGGTCCGGCAACGTCACCTCGAGCCACGATCCGGCCGACAGCCGGTCGCCCTTGCCGCGCACCCGACCCTCCACGCGTACGTCTCCTGCGTCGGCCAGTTGGGCGGCGGTGGTCCGGGACACGCCGAACAGCCGAGTCAACGCCGCATCGACCCGCAGACCAGCCAGGCCTTCGGGTACGGGCAGGGCGCGCAACTCGGTCACGGATGACAGTGTGCCGAACTGTGCTGACTTGACGTGATCGAGTGGTGATCCAGATTCAGATTCAGTGCGTGCGAGACCCGTCGAAATCCCGGCCGCGAAGGGCCATCACGACGCCGAGGAACCCGCCACAGACGATCGCGGAATCTGCCACGTTGAAGATCGGCCACACCTGCCCTGCGGGGTCAAGGAGGCTGATGAAGTCGACGACCCCGCCCCTGAAGATCCCCGGCGAGCGAAAGATCCGATCCACGAGATTGCCCAGCGCGCCGCCGAGGACCAGGCCCAGGGCCCAGGCCCATCCGGTCGAGCGGAGTTTGGGCGCGGTCCGCAGGATCACTACGATCACGGCAGCCGCCACGATCGTGAACACGACGGTCATCCCTTGAGCCAGGCCGAACGCCGCTCCGGTGTTGCGTGCCTCGGTGAGGAAGATCAGGCCTCCGAGCAGCCGCAATGGGGGCCGGTCGGACAGGGTCGCGACCACCGCGAGCTTGCTGGCCAGGTCGAGCACGAAGACGACAGCGCCAACCGTGAGCAGCAGAACCAGGCGACGCGGACGATCTGCGACGCTCGGCTCACCGGCGCCGGCGCCGGCGCCTGGATCGGCGTCGTCGGCTGCTGCTGGTTCGGTGGTCACGACTCAGCCTTGCCTGCGCTCTGGCGGCAGGACCGGTGCTCGATCAGCGCCGCTCTTCACGCTGCTTGCAGGACAAGCACAAGGTGGCCCCTGGGAAAGCCTGGAGTCGAGCCTTCGCAATCACCTGGCCACAACTCTCACACCGGCCATAGGTGCCGTCGGCGATGCGCACCAGAGCATGCTCGATCTGGGTGATCAGATCCAGCCGGTTGTTGGCCAGGGACATCTCGTGCTCGCGCTCGAAGGTCTTGCTTCCGGCGTCGGCCTGATCGTCGCCCGAACTGTCGCTCACGGTCTGCTGCAGATCGTTGAGCGTCACCATCGTTTCCTCGTACTCGCTGCGCAGCTGAGCTAGTTCGGCTTCGAGGGTCTTCCCCACCGCCCGCAGTTCCTTGGCCGCCCAACCGGTGACCTGCTTGTCGGTAACCGCCGAACTGCCCGTGGCGGCTTTGCTCTTCTTCGTCGCAGCAGCCTTTCCACCGGGTGCAGCTGAGGCAGCTCCTGTCGTCGCCGAGGCCCGCTTCGTGGGTGGGGCCTTCTTTGCTGGCGGGCCCGTCCGGCTCGCCGCCCCCCTGGCCTTGTTGTTGTTGTTACTGCTGCTGTTGTTGGCCGCCTTGGCGGCGACTCGGGCGGTTTTGCCGGTGGACTTGTCCGCCGCCTTCTTCGGCACCGCCTTGGTGGTGGTGGTGGTGGTGGTGGTGGTGGCAGCCTTGCGCGTTGGTGACCTCGGGGCTGAGGACTTCGTGGCTGACGGCTTCGTCATGGGTGTTGCCTTCTTGGCAAGTGTTGCCTTCTTGGCCGGCGCGACCTTCTTGGCAGGTGGAGCCTGCTTGGCAGGTGCCTTTTTCGCTGCAGCCACCTGGCACACTCCATCGCATCTGAGTCAACCCGCCGGGGATCGCGGTCCTCGGCGGCACGTGGCGTGCCACCCTAGTCGACGCTGGTGTCCTGCATGACGCGGCGCACCGCGCTTGGCGTTGGCCGGTCAGTCGGCGAGCCGGCTCCCGACCTCACCATGCCAACGTGCCAGCCGGCCGGCTCGGCTGACCGCCCGCAGGCGACGCATCGTGGTCTCCCTCGAGCCGATGGTGGTGACCACGAGCAACTGATCACCGCGGACCAGCCGGGTCGTGGCCTCCGGTACGAAGGAATGACCGTCGCGGACGAGCAGGGTGAGCGCCGCATCCGGTGGCAGCCTGAGTTCGGAGACGTACACGCCGTGCAGCCGTGACGCCGGCGGAACGGTCAGCTGCAACAGCTCGGCGTGCAGTTCTTCCAGCGTGGAGGATTCGACATCTACCTCACGTTCAGAAAGCGGCGTGGACAGTCCCAGCCACCGCGCGACAGTGGGCAAGGTGGTGCCCTGCACGACGGTGAACACCACCACCAGCACGAATACCGCGTCGAAGATGCGTTCGGAACCGTCGACCGCCAACGAGATGGGGATGGTCGCCAGCACGATCGGTACGGCTCCGCGCAGACCCGCCCAAGACAGGAACGCCTGTTCTCTCCACGGAACCTTGAACCAACAGACCGACAGGAACACCGAAACCGGGCGGGCCACCAGGAGCAGGGCCAGGCCGACGAGGATCGCCGGGCCGAGAACGCCGAGCAGCCGATCGGGGCTGGCCAGCAGTCCCAGCAGGACAAACAATCCGATCTGGGCGAGCCAGGCCAGCCCCTCGGCGAAGCCGAGGGTTGCTGATCGGTGCGGAAGGGCGGAGTTGCCCAGCACCAGGCCGCAGACGTAAACCGCAAGAAAGCCCGAGGTGTGCGCGACCGTCGCAGTGGCGTAACCGGTCAGACAGAGGGCCACAGTGGCCAGCGGATACAAGCCGGAGACGGGCAGCGCGCTGCGGCGCAGCAGCCACGCGCCGGCCATCCCGATCAGGATGCCGATCGCCGCACCGGCGAAAAGTTCGAACGAGATCAACCCCACCAGGGACAGGATGGACGGGCTGCCCGAGGTGTTCAGGGCTTCCGACAGCGCAACCACCAGGATGACGGCAGGAGCGTCGTTGAACCCACTTTCCAGCTCAAGCGTCCCGGTCACCCGGGCGGGCAGGCCGAGCCGGCGCAGGCTGGCGAAGACGGCCGCCGCGTCGGTCGAGCTGACCACCGCACCGAAGAGCAGGGCAGTGGGCAGATCGACCCCGAAGACCAGGATCGCCACGCCTGCCGTGATGGTCACGCTGACCCCGACCCCCACCGTGGAGAGCACCACGCCCTGAGCGAGGATCGGCCGGGCCGAGGTCCATCGGGTGGTGAGTCCACCTTCGGCGAGGATGATCGCCAATGCGGTGAGACCCAATACCTGGGTCAGCTCAGCATTTTCGAAATCTATGCCGAGGCCGGACTCCCCCAGGAACAGGCCCAGTCCGAGGTAGATCAACAAGCTGGGTAGGCCGACCCGGCTGGCCACTCGTACCGCAAGTACCCCCACGAGAACGACGACCGCCCCGATGAGCAGGATCGGGGCGAAGTCCGCAGTGGTCACGGGCGCGTGCCGCTCCGGGTGCAGATGGGTGGGGCCATAACGCATTCTCGCCTACGCTCTACTCTGGGCGGCACAGGCATCGACCCGGCCATCACCGGCGAGCCTCCGGAAGAACAGGCAGTCGGGCGATCAACGACTGGCCCCAGTAGAACCGGACGGGTGGCCCGTCACAGCCAGCACGACCAGAGCGGGTCCGCGGCGCCGAGCAGGCGCAGCAGGCCAAGCGAGGTGGTACCGCGGGTGCGTGGCCAAGGGGGCCGCGGCACTCGTCCTCGCGCAGATCGAAGCAGGCTATGTCGATTGAGCGCGTGAGGAACGAGGCGGAACCCAGATGTCCTACCCCCGGCATCGGACCAGTACCGGCGAACCGGTGGTGGTCACACCGAGCCCACGTCTGCCTGACCTGGAGCAAGACACCCTGGCCAGCTGGGCTGCGGGAAAGACCTTTCCGGCCAGCGTCGAGGCCCGCGAGTCCGGAGCGAACGGCAGCAACGAGTACGTCTTCTACGACGGTCCGCCGTTTGCCAACGGCCTCCCGCACTACGGGCACCTGCTCACCGGCTACGTCAAAGATGTGGTCCCGCGCTACCAGACGATGCGCGGGCGGC
>JACCUM010000147.1 GCA_013811805.1 Geodermatophilaceae bacterium
GTCGAAGATGTCGACGTCCTGGACTTCCTCGTCATCGACCAGCACCGCATAGGCTTTGAGGCCGGCCTGCCAGAGGAAGGCACTGTGCACCTGGTGGGCGATACCGGTCTCGTCCGGGACACCAGCGGTGTCGAAGTCACCAAATCCCTCAGCCAGGATCCGCGGATTGGCCGGGTCGGTGACGTCGACCATTGTCGCGCCGCCCACCGCGGTCGCCGGGTCACCGCAGATCTCGTTGTTGAAGATCAGCACATCCCCCTGGAAGCGGAGGGTCCGCACCGTGATGACGTGCACGCCCTCGCCGACGAAACTTCCTTCGGCAGTCGGGATGAACCCCGTCTTCACCGGATTCTCGATATCGGAGATGTCCACGACATGCACGCCGCCCTCGCCACAAACCCCGGCAAAGGCCGCCAGGTAGGCGGTGTCTTTGAACACGGTGACGTCAGCGATCCCGTCCTCCGCGTCGGTCAACTGAAGCTCGCTAACCAGATCGACGTTCTCCCGGCGCGGCGGCAGATGCCCTTCCATGCCTCCGTGCTGGTGGTCACCGGCCTCCGGCCCATCATCGACGACGCCGCCGTCATCGGGGCCGGGCGACTGCGCATATCCGGTCCCGGGTGCCGCCAAGATCATGCCTAACGCCACAAAGGCCGCAGAAATACCGCGGCGGGCTGAACTGACCACTAGAACTCCTCAGTTGGATCGCGCGAGTCGGTGCACGACACGTGCAGCAGAAACTGGACCCTTCATGACCCTGTCAATGCACACTGCGCCGGAGAGTAAACCCATGCGCGAGAAATGGCCAGGGAACCGGGACGTCGGGCCTCTGGTTTCTCGTAGGCACGGAGACTGCTCGCTCTCCCATGTGATCACCGCTCGGTCGTGACAACAACCTCCCCGCCGACGCGCGAGACGACCGTCTCGTACACAGCCAGTATCCGGGCGGATACGACCGCCCAGTCGTAGTCCTGCACGGCGAGTTGACCGGACAGGATCAACTTCTCGCGTCTTGCCGGATCACCGATAAGTTGAGACAGCCCGTCAGCCAATGCGCTGGCGCTGCCGCGACGCACCAGGATGCCGGCCGCGCCGTCGTCCAGAACCCGCCGGAAGGCGTCGAGATCGCTGGCCACGATCGCCGCACCTGCGGCCATCGCCTCGACCAGGATCACCCCGAAGCTCTCGCCGCCCAGGTTGGGCGCACAGTAGATGTCGATCGAGGCAAGCATTCGCGCCTTGTCGTCCTCGGAAATCTCTCCGAGGAGGCTCACGCGGTCGACGAGAGCGTCCGGAAGTTCGTCGTAGAGATCGGATTCGTCTCCGCGGCCGGCCACGAGCAGGCCCAGGTCGGGGTGTTCCAGCGCCACTGACTCCAGGGCCTCCAGCAACACCGGCAGCCCCTTGCGGCGTTCGTCGAAACGGCCCAGGAAGCCGATCGTCAATCCGGCTCGCGGATATCCCGGAAGCGGCGCCGCCGACGCGAAGTGCGCGACGTCGACGCCGTTGGGGATCACGATCGCATCACCGCCCAGGTGTTCCACCTGGACCCGACGGGCCAAGTCCGACACCGCTATTCGTCCGGAGATCCGCTCCATGAAGGGTTGCAGGACACCACCGACGGCGGAGAGCCACCGGGATCGGACGGTGGCGGCATGGAAGGTGGCCACGATCGGCCCCTTGGCCAGCACGCAGGTCAACAACGACAGACTCGGTGCGGAGGGCTCATGCACATGCAGTACGTCGAAGTGCCCGTCCTTGAGCCAACGCCGCACCCGGGCAGCGGCCACCGGCCCGAACTGCAGCCGGGCCACCGACCCGTTGTAGCGAATCGGCACCGCGCGACCGGCCGAGGTCACGTACGGCGGGAGATCGTCCTCGTCGTTGGCCGGTGTGAGCACTTGGACGTGATGACCGCGGCCAATCAAGGTCTGGGCGAGATCGCGCACGTGGTACTGCACCCCACCGGGGATGTCCCAGGTGTACGGGCACACCAGTCCGATGCGCATCAAGTCGGCGACCCCGTCGAAACCGGTTCGAGGTCCTGCTGCCACAAGCGCTGCATCATGTGCCAGTCTTGCGGCGCCCGGGCGATACCAACGGCGAACTGGTCGACGACTTCCTGCATTCCCTGAATCACCCTGTCCCGCAGTCGCTTCGGACCGTCGGGACGATCCAGGACCACCTCCCGGCAATAGTCCAGGCTCCAGTCCGCACCGTCGAAGCCGGCAACGGCGGGAACCAGAGCGGCGCCGGTCTGCACCGCCAGCAACGCAGGTCCCGGCGGCACCGTGACGGTCTGGCCGAAGAAGGTCACCGGAACTCCGCTGCTGCTCAGATCGCGCTCGCACAGCAGGCAGACCGTGCCACCGGCTCGCAGAGTCGCGGCCAGCAACCCGGCCAGCGGGCGCTGCCCGCCGGTCAGCGGCACGACCACCATGCCGAGCGACTCCCGGTAGGACTCAAACCGCCGGTAGAGCGACTCCGGACGCAGTCGCTCGGTGACCACCGTGACCGGTCCGCCGAATCGAACCCCGAAGCTCACCGCCGCGGCATCCCAGTTACCGCTGTGCGGAAGCGCGAAGACCACTCCGCGGTCCTGTGCTCGGATGACGGCGATGTTCGACTCACCCGATGTCCTGGTCCGGCTGGCTACCGCCTCCGGAGCAGCCGTAGGCATCCAGAACACCTCGCGGAAGTACCGGCCGTAGGACCGCAGGCCGCGTCTGGTCAGCGCGTCGAGATCGGACTCGCTCAGCTCTGGGCCGACGACACGGCGGAGGTTTGCGCGTAGTCGCTCGACTCCTGGCCCGCCCCGGCGCCAGCCCAGATCCGCGGCGCCGTCGAACACGGCACGGGCCGCTCGACTGTCCAGGGCCCGCCCGGCTCGCCAGCCAAGGGTGAAGCCGGCCGCTGTCGCACGCTGGCCGAGACCGACTTCAGTCACCCGCCGCTCCCGGCGGCGGCGAGAACGCCGGCGGCGCGGGGGCAGCCCGCCGTACAGCGTTCAGGCGTTGCCCGACCGTGATGACCCCGACGGTGATCAAGAGCCACAGGGCGATCGGCAGAGCGATGGGCAACCCCAAGCCACTCAGACCGACGCCGGTCAGGACGACGGTCAGCCGTACCGCTCGTTCGGCGACGCCGACGCTGGCATTGATCCCCAGGCCCTCGGCACGGGCGCGCACGTACGGGATCAACTGCCCGAGGACGAGCGCGATCAGGCAGGCAACGATCAGGTCCGGCCGATCGGCTGGCCCGGCGAACCACCAGATCAGCGCCGCGAATATCGACGCGTCGGCGATCCGATCGAGCGTGGAGTCCAGCACCGCGCCGAACCGTGACGCGGTCCCCCCGGCCCGGGCGACCGCGCCGTCGAGCAGGTCGAACAGGACGAACACCGTGATCGCGACGACACCGAGGAAGAATCGACCGGTGCCCAAAAGGAGCACGGCGGAGGCCACCGAACCGACCGTGCCCACCACGGTGATCAGATTGGGACTGACGCCCAGCCGGTGCAGGCCGCCACCGATCGGAGCCAGTACCCTGCTGACCGACGAGCGGGCGCGAACGTTGAGCATGAGGTGTGCGGACCGGCCTTCCGGCACTCGGTGGGTGGCCCACTCTAGCCGGGGCGTGACAGGCCTTGTGGCCCGCGGCCCCGAGGGGTAAGGAGTCGAGTACCTGAGGTGATCGCCGCCCGCGGTCGCCATGGTGTCGTGGCACGAGGAGGCTCCTGGCATGTCCAAGCAGTCCGGTTCGACCCGGGGCACGGAAAGGTCGGTGGGGCCGGCCGGTGATCCGAGCCGGATCCGCAATCTGGCTGTGGTCGGCCGCAGCGGATCCGGGAAGACCATTCTCGTCGAGGCATTGCTCGCGGCCACCGGCGAGATCAACCGGATGGGCACGATCACCGAAGGCAGCACGGTCAGCGACAGCGATCCCGCTGAGTTCAAGCAACAACGCTCCGTGGCACTGTCCCTGGCGCCCTTGCACCACCGCGAGCACACCATCAACCTCCTCGACACCCCCGGGTATGCGGATTTCGTGGGCGAGCTCCGAGCCGGCCTGCGCGGTGCGGACGCCGCTCTCTTCGTCGTCGCGGCCAGCGACGACATCGACGCCGCGACGATGGCCCTGTGGGAGGAGTGCGCCGCCGTCGGACTCCCCCGCGCTGTCGTGATCTCTCGCCTGGACCATCCACGGGCGGACTGGGAACGGGCGCTCGACTCCTGCCGGACCGCCTTCGGAGACGGCGTCGCGCCGCTGTACCTCCCCCTGCATGGCGACGACGGCGCCGTCTGCGGACTGATCGGTCTGCTCAGCCAACAAGTCTTCGATCACAGTGCGGGTGGCCATGTCCCGACCGTGCGCGAACCCGAGGCCGAACATCGGGATGGGATCGTCGAGGCCCGCGGGGCCTTGATCGAATCGATCATCGCGGAGAGCGAAGACGAGACCCTGATGGACCGCTATCTGAACGGCGAGGACATCGAGATCGAGACGCTGATCGACGATCTGGAAACCGCCGTGTCGCGCGGCTCGTTCTTCCCGGTCCTCGGGGTCTGTTCGATCAGCGGCCTGGGGATTACCGCGCTGCTCGAGCTCCTGGTCGGTGGCTTCCCGCACCCCGGAGAACGCGCCCTGCCGACCGTCACGACGATCGACGGCAGCCCGGTGGAACCACTGACCCCCGATCCGGCCGGCCCGCTGGTCGGCGAAGTCATCAAGACCACCATCGACCCGTACGTCGGACGGGTGTCGTTGATCCGGGTCTTCTCCGGAAGGCTGCGCCCGGAGACCGGGCTGCATGTGTCCGGTCACGGGCTGACCGACCGCGGACACGACGATCACGATGCAGACGAGCGGATCGCCTCGGTGCACAGTCCGTTGGGCACGACGTTGCGCCCGGTCGGTGAGTGCATCGCCGGGGATCTGTGTGCGGTGACCAAGCTGCTCTCCGCCGAGACCGGAGACACGATCTCGGCCAGGGAACGACCGTTGCTCGTCGAGGCGTGGGACATGCCCGAACCCTTGCTGCCCATTGCCGTCGCGGCCAAGACCCGCGCCGACGAGGATGCCCTGGCCAAGGGGCTGGCTCGGCTGATCGCCGGTGACCCGACCCTGCGGCTGGAGCGCAACGCCGAGACCCATCAACTGGTGCTGTGGTGCATGGGCGAGTCACATGCCGACGTCGTGCTCGACCGGCTTCGCGGCCAGGGCGTTGACCTGGAGACCGTGCCGGTGATCGTGGCACTGCGCGAGACCTTGGTCGCCCCGGCGCAAGGTCTGGGCCGGCACGTCAAGCAGTCCGGTGGGCACGGTCAGTACGCGGTGGCCAAAGTGACAGTGGAACCGCTCGAACGGGGGGCGGGATTCGAGTTCGTGGACAAGGTCGTCGGTGGTGCCGTGCCGCACAACTACATCCCATCTGTGGAGAAGGGCGTCCGTACGCAGATGGAGCGCGGGATCGACGCCGGATTCCCGCTGGTCGACCTGCGGGTCACCCTGGTCGACGGCAAGGCGCACAGCGTCGACTCCTCGGACGCCGCCTTCCAGACGGCCGGCTCGCTGGCCCTTCGTGAGGCCGGCGCCCAGGCCGGTATTGCCCTGCTCGAACCCGTCCACGACGTCCTGATCACCGTGCCGGACGAACACGTCGGGACCGTGATGAGCGACTTGTCCAGCCGACGCGGCCACGTCACTGGAACCGAGGCGACCGGAGGCGAGCACACCGTCGTACGCGCAGAGATTCCGGAGGCCTCGCTGATCCGTTATGCGATTGACCTGCGCTCGTTCACCGGCGGCACCGGCCGATTCACCCGATCCTTTCTGCGCTATGACCCGATGCCCGACGCAGCGGCCGCCGAGGTCCGAGCCGCCCGCAAGCACTGACCAGCCACGAGGGCACGGGGACGGCAAAGGGCGATTGCGAAGGGCGGGCGCGAGTCGACGTCGGCGTGGTGAAGCGGCTGATCGGGGTCGGCGCACCTAGTCTGCGTGCGTATGCGAACCATTCGCGGGTGCAGCGGGGCGGTCATGAGCTGGACGGCTGCCGCAGTCCTCACTCTGCTTGCCGTCGGCGTTCCGGTCGCAGCGGCGGCCCTTCCGGACTTCGGCAGTGAACCGGTCCAGGACACCTCATCTGCGCGCGGCAGCGGTATCGCCGATGTCCGAGTCGGCGCGAACGAGGGTTTCGACCGCTTCGTCGTCGAGTTCGAGGGAGACATCGGAGCCTACTTCGTCTCCTACGTCGACCAGGTCACCCAGGACGGCTCGGGTGACGTCGTGCCGGTCGAGGGCACGGCCCTTGTCCAGGTCAGCCTGAACGGCATCCCGAACGAGCCGTCAACGCCACAGCAGACGATCGATGCCGACCTGACCGGACTGATCCAGGTCGTCGGCGCCGGGGCCGGCTTCGAGGCGAGCGTCAGTTACGGCCTGGGCACCGCGCAGGCGGCGGGCTTTCGGGTCTTCACCCTCACCGAGCCGTCCCGCCTGGTCGTGGACATCGCGCACCCCGACGTGACACCGACAGCCAGCAACACTTCCGATCCGTCTGCGACAGCCGACCCCACTGGCGAGCCATCGCCGACAACGGGTGCCAGCGGGGTCACGCCGGTCGAGGCAGCCCAGGACTCGGACTCGTCGAACACCTGGCTGATCGTCCTGATCGTTGCCCTGGTTCTGCTCGGCATCGCGGCCGGTGTCGTCGGCTGGCGGATGCGCCGGCCAACTGGGGCGCGGCGCTAGTCCGCCGCCCAGCAGTCGGCCAACAGCTGCCGGGTCTCGGTGAGCAGTTGCGGCAGCACGCGGGTGAGCCCGACCACCGGCATGAAATTCGTGTCGCCGCCCCAGCGCGGTACGACGTGCTGGTGCAGGTGCGCAGCGATCCCGGCGCCGGCGACCACGCCTTGGTTCATACCCACGTTGAAACCCTGCGCGCCTGAGACCCGCCGGATGACGCTCATCGCGTGTTGGGTGAAATCGGAGAACTCGGGCAGCTCGGCGCAGGGCTCCAACTCGGTGTAGTCGGCGATGTGCCGGAACGGGACGATCATGAGGTGCCCGGCGTTGTACGGGAAGAGATTGAGCACCGCGTACACGTGCTCGCCGCGGGCCACGATGAGAGCCTCGCCGTCCGGTCTCGTCGGAATCGTGCAGAACGGGCAGTCGTCGTCGCCGGTCGGGCGTCCAGCGCCTTTGATGTAGGCCATCCGATGCGGGGTCCACAACCGATCGAAGGGCTCGTACGGCAGGCTCTCGTCGGTCACCTCGAGTTCACTTCAGCGGGCATCCGGTCCGTCGCCGACTGGTAGTCCGGCCGGATCGGCGTTGCCCCGGCTGGCCGCGAAGTCAACGATCAGCGAGATCGCCTCGGAGACCGGTACGGCGTTGCGTTGCGATCCATCGCGGAAGCGGAAGGACACCGCACCGGCTTCCTGATCCGCTGCTCCGGCGATCAGGACGAAAGGCACCTTCTGCTGGCTGGCGCTCCGGATCTTCTTCTGCATCCGGTCGTCGGAGGAGTCCACCTCGGCCCGGATGCGCTGGGACCGCAGCTGGGTCATGACGTCGTCCAGGTAGCCGACCTGGTCGTCGGTGACCGGAATCCCGACCACCTGCACCGGTGCCAGCCAGACCGGAAAAGCGCCGGCGTAGTGCTCTGTGAGGACACCGAAGAACCGTTCGATCGAGCCGAACAAGGCCCGGTGGATCATCACCGGCCGCTGCCGGGTCCCGTCGGCAGCCTGAAACTCCAGTTCGAAAAGTGCCGGCAGATTGAAGTCAACCTGAATGGTCGACATCTGCCAAGTTCGGCCGATCGCATCGCGCGCCTGCACCGAAATCTTCGGCCCATAGAACGCTGCACCACCGGGATCGGGCACCAGCTCCAGTCCGGAGGTTCCAGCCGCTACGCGCAGAGCCTCCGTGGCTTCCTCCCACGCCGCCTCATCCCCGATGAACTTGGGCGAATCGTCGCGTGTGGACAACTCCAGGTAGAAGTCAGTCAGCCCGTAGTCCCGCAGGAGGTTGAGCACAAAATCGAGCAGATCGGTCAGTTCGACGGCCATCTGCTCCTTGGTGCAGTAGATGTGGGCGTCGTCCATGGTGAGTCCGCGTACCCGGGTCAGCCCATGCACCACACCGGACTTCTCGTACCGGTAGACGGTGCCGAACTCGAAGAGCCGCAACGGAAGTTCTCGATAGGAGCGGCCCCGCGACCGGAAGATCAGATTGTGGAAGGGGCAGTTCATCGGTTTCAGGTAGTAGTTGGCCCCCTCCATCTCCATCGGCGGGAACATGCCGTCGCGGTACCACTGGAGGTGCCCCGAGGTCTCGAACAGCGCACCTTTGCTGATGTGCGGGGTGTTTACGAACTCGTACCCGGCATCCTCGTGCCGGACCCGCGAGTAGGCCTCCATCTCCCGGCGGATGATCCCGCCTTTGGGGTGAAAGACCGCCAGCCCTGACCCGATCTCGTCCGGGAAGCTGAACAGGTCCATGGCGGCACCGATCCGCCGGTGGTCGCGCCGCTGCGCCTCGGCCAGCATCGCGACATGGGCATCGAGGGCCTCGCGGCTCTCCCAGGCGGTGCCATAGATCCGCTGCAACTGCGGGTTCTGCTCACTACTGCGCCAGTACGCCGCCGCGGACCGCATCAGCTTGAACGCCGGGATGGTCCGGGTGTTCGGCAGGTGCGGACCGCGGCACAGATCGCCCCAGACCCGTTCACCGGACTTGGCATCCAGGTTGTCATAGATGGTCAGCTCGGCTCCGCCCACCTCGACCGCCGCGCCTTCTGCTGCCGCCTCGACCGCACCCGGCCCCTTCAGCCCGATCAGTTCCAGCTTGTACGGCTCTTCGCCCAGCTCGGCACGCGCGGCCTCGTCAGTGACCACTCGACGGGAAAACTGTTGCCGCGCCTTGACGATGTCCCGCATCCGGGACTCGATCCGTTTGATGTCCTCCGGTTTGAACGGTTCGGGCACGTCGAAGTCGTAGTAGAAGCCGTTCTCGACCGGTGGCCCGATCCCGAGCCTGGCCTCCGGAAACAGGTCCTGAACCGCTTGAGCCATGACATGCGCAGTCGAATGCCGCAACACCTCTCGGCCGGCCGGGCTGGACATCGCTACCGGCTCGACCGGCTGATCCTCGCCGGGAGTCCAGTCGAGGTCGTGCAGGACACCACCGGAGTCGCGTACGACGACGGCAGCGTGCGGGCCGGTGAGAGCCACCGGCGCGGCTTCGAGTGCCTGCGCAGCCGACGTACCGGCGGCCACCATCACGGTGGACACGACAGTGGACGGCGAGGGCGCAGACACGACAGGACTCCTTGCGGTGTGGATGGATGCCGCGAACGGCGGCGTCGATGGATCGAGGATAACGGCGGCGGTGGCCTGGTCGATGGAGTTGCTCAGTCCGCCAGACGGACCGGATCCCCGGCGGCAACCCGGCCGGGAGTCACCACCTCGGCGTAGACGCCGAGGCAGTGCTTGGGCGTTCGGGTGATCGACAGGACGGCGTCCCCCACCTGGATTCGCTGCCCGACCCACCCACGCTCGGCTGCACCTTCGCCATGAAGCTTCAGGACCAGGTTGGCCCGCGGGTCGTTCACGTCGCAGGCCGCGGGCCCGGCATCCGGGTCAGCTGTCAGCATCGCGCCCTCGGATACCAGATGTACCGGGAAGGCGTCCACGGCATGACCACCCTCGGCGTCGGTCACTGCCAGATCGACCGGGCGATCCAGCCAGCCCGACAGGGCAGCCGCCGGGACCTGCTCGCCGACGTCGGCATTCGGAACCTGGATGGCCGGATGGGCCTGGCCGGGTGCTGCACTGAGCTCGCGAAGCCGCGGCTCCTCCTTCGCGGTGATCCGCTCCCCCGAGGATGCGTCGACCACGGAGTGGGTCCGGTCGCCTTCCAAACCGGTGGCACCGACCTGGGCGGCGTTGACCGACGTACCGGCGAGGGACTTGACCGGATAGACCCAGACGGCGCTCACGGTGCCGAGTGCGGCGGACTCGCTCATGGGATGACGGTACGTCGGTGCCGCCGGCGGACGCTACCGCGCACGTCGTCGGGCGCCCGTCCGCGGGGGCGAAGACGTCCAGCAGTCACGCCGTAGATGAGTCGATCGGCGGCGATGCCGCTTACAGTAACTGAAGCCGTACTGTGTGTCACTGAGGTTTATGCGACCAACCGATCAACCGTCTTGACATGCCACATGAGTCCCACGAGACTCCGTACAACCGTCAATCACTTTGGCCCCTCTAGTCACTTGAGCACCACAAGTACCGTCGGCACCAACGTGGTCTCGGAACGGATGCAACGCTATGTCTGGCCTCACCCGTCGTCAGCTACTCCGTCGAGCCGCCTTCGTCGCACCGATCATCGCGTTGAGCCCGGGACCGGCATATGCGATCCCACGCCCCCCTCGCCCCCCGTGGCCGCCCTGGCAACCTCCCCAACCTCAACCACCGGGGCTGCCACCACCCACACCGCTGATCTCGGCCCGGAGCGCGTTCGACTCGTATGGAATGAACTGCCACCTGTCCTTCCTCAGCGAGTCGGTGTGGGTGAACACCGATGCAGCCGTCCGCTGGCTCCTGCAACTGGGCGTCGGCGCGGTGCGCCAGTACCTGCCAACCACCGAGCACGGCCGCGCCGCGGTGAAACAAGGAATGGACCGGTTGGGCGAAAGTGGAGTCCGCTGGTGCTGTCCCACCCTCGTCGCCGAGGACGTCAAGAGCCTCGACATCGCCCGGGCGGCGGTCAACGGCCAGTTGGACTGGCTGCAGGCCAACACCGACCTCGCCTTGCTGGATTCGTTGCCGGGGCCGAATGAGCCGAATTCTGAGGGCAGGGCGATCGGGGACTGGGTGCAGCGCACCCGGTGGGCGATGCAGGCGCTGTGGGAGGAGACCCGCAAGCGTCCGGCCTTCGACGACGTGCTGGTCCAAGGGCCCCCGCTGAACATGAAAGGCGGACTCGCGGTTTCCCCCGATGTAGCTGCCCTGGGTGACCTTTCGCAGTGGCTCGACCGTGGCGACGCGCACATCTACCCCGGGGACAACGACCCGGGGTGGCTAGTCGACGAGCGACTCGCTCTTCTCGAGCCAGTGCATCCCGGAAAGCCCGTGTGTGTATCCGAGGGTGGCTACACAACCTCGATCGGGCGGGGCTACGACGGCGGTGCGGACCTGGTACCCGAGGACGTGGCCAACCTCTACGCGCCCAAGCACCTGTTGGTCCACCTACTGGGCGGCCGACAGTTCTTCTCCTATGAACTTCTCGACGAGCCCCCGCCGTACAAGGACGACGACCAGGCAACCCGCGAGGCAGGATTCGGCCTGGTTCGGACGCCAACACGTGACCCGGCGACGTGGCAGGCAAAGCCGTCCTTCGACGCGGTGCGCCGGCTGTTGGCCCTGGTCCGAGACGGCGATGGACATCAGCCGGCTGATCTCGCACTTCAGATCACCGGTGGTGGCAACACTCTGCGTACGGTGCTGTTGCACGGCTCGGACGGCAAGCACCTGTTGGCCATCTGGCAAGCCGTCAAGCTGTACGAGTGGGACGGGAACACGCGGCGCGGCGGATACCTGCCCGTGGAGCCGTTCCCGGTCACCATCACGCTGCCGCAGCCCCTGCCGGTAGCGGTGTACGAGCCGTCCACTAAGGACCTCCCGGTAGACCGCTTCACCGCCCTGACGTTCACCGAAACCGTGGGTGCTGCACTGCTGGTACTAGAGATCGGCTAGCGCTCCTTTCGCTGAGCCACGTGGTCTGACAGAAGGCATCGCTACCGCCGCAGAACGCGACGAGAGTAGGGAGGGCGACCGCCGGGTGCGTCGCACGCGGATCGCGGTGCGGGGGACAGTGCTACCTCTGGGGGAGCCTTGTCCGATCAGGAATACAGGGCCTTTGGACAGGTCAGCCGCCGTGACATTCTGCGCGGTGCGACCAATCCTGATCCCGTGGATCCGGCGCCAGTGGCCCGAGGCATCTCGGTGTACTTCACCCGCTTCACCCACGGTGGCGTGCGCTTCGTCCTGCTGGAGGACCGCAAGTTCGAGTCCGGCGGCGATGGACTCGACGACTCCGGCAACCCAATCCCAGAATCCGAGCTGCAACTGCTCGGCGCTCGCCAGGCAGCAATGCTGGCGGACCTGGCCGCGGAGGGTCCCGGGCCAGCGACCGTCGTGATGAGCCAAACGATGTATGCCTGTGTGCAGACCAGCACCAGCCGTCGATCGCTGACGGTTCGAGATCCGGCTGGTTGGCCGGCCCAACCCCGGGCCCGGGCCCTGCAGTCGATGGCAGCCGCTGGGGCGGTCGTGCTGTCTGGGGACACCCACCTCGCCGCGCTGGTCCGGCACGTCGATGGACCGGTCCAGTTCTGTGGGCCAGCGGGTGCAGCCACCTTCGTTCG
>JACCUM010000183.1 GCA_013811805.1 Geodermatophilaceae bacterium
CCGTTGGCGGTAGATGTAGTAGTACAGGTTGAGCTGCCCGGCAGCGGCGTCGCAGGTCGGCACGGTTTCGCAGCTACCCAGCTCGGCGTCGTTCTTGACGCAGTACGGCACGAGGGAATAGGTGTAGAACTGCGGATCCGGCGCACTGTTGGATGCTACGAAAACCGACGCGCCTACGACCTGAACATGAGCCGCGAAGACACTGAGTTCCGCATACGGAAACGGCTCAACCTCGCATTCGTTTAAGCCACAGTCTTCGGGAGGCGGCGCCGCATGGGCAGTAGGGGCAAGGAAGCCAAAGATGACGAAGACGATCGCAGCGATTCCTACTCGAGTATTCACGCGACGACCGAACTCAGAGACGCGACCTGCCAAGTGAGCTGGGCAGCAAACCAAGCTATCGACACTGAGACACTCAGGTCATAGCCCGGGTAAACGCGGCCATCGATTGGAAGTCCGGACGCATCCAGCACATTGAACGGTGTTGCCGTTGCACCTGAGCTGATGAGGGCGCCGAGACCACCTTGCACATCCGGACGAAGCTGCACCCCGACCGTGTCCTGAGCGATGGTCGTTATGCCGCCGTCGTACTGAAGGCCGGCCGCCCGATCGGTGTCATACATTTCCACTCGGCGCTCACAGCCGAAGCAGTCTGGACCCGACAGGAGGCGAATCGGCTCGGAGTCCAAGGTCTCAGTGGTCTTGTTCAGCAAGTCGATGTAGTAGTTGAAGAAGGCCAGTGCTCCAGCTTCGGTGTACTCGAGCGCCTCGGGCGGGAACGGGTATCCCGGTGGTCCGGGCAAGTCCTCGGTGGTCTCCGCTGTTGTCGCGGTAGACGAGGGCAGCGGGAGGGTGTCGCTGGGGCGGACCCGGTCGTCCGTGCAGCCGACCAGCGCGAGGGCAAGCGCTGCGAGACCGCAGGCGGTGACTCTTAACCGCAGCGTCCTCACCCCGTTCGGCCCCCAACCGTCCGCATTGTCCTGAACGCTGAGCGTAACCACCCGACGGCGACTGCCCAAGAGGCAGTTGATCAACTGTGGATAACGGTTCACGCCTGGGCCGCGGCGGAGCTACTCCTTGGCTACCAGCCGGAGTGCCGATCGGAGCAGGTCGACCGTCGACTGCCAGGCCTTGCCCTCGTGAGTGCAGGCGGCCGCTTCCTCGCGGTCACCGTCACCGAGTGCTTCCTCGGCCGAACTTCGCCATTCGATCACCTGTTCCTCGGCGATCCTGATGTAGTCCAGGATGTCCCGCCGGTTGCGGCCACAGATCTCGGCCGCCTCCACAGCTGAGACCGACCCATCCGCGTCAGCATCGAGCTGGATGAGCGTGAGCAGGGCTTCGGGCAGTTCGTCATCGCCGGGCTCGTCCTCGGTCGAGCCCGCAGAGCCCGCCGGCGCCTCGTCGGTACCGCCGTCTTCCTCCTCACCGAAGAAGGCTCGTCCGCCAAGGCCCAGGCGCAACTCGTCGTCGAGCCGATCGGCGACGCTGGTGAGTACGGCCACGGCGTGGCGCAGATGTTCGGGTACGAACGGATGGCAGTACAGGTGCATCGACGCGTGCACGGTCCCGGCATCCCAGCCGAAACTGACGAACCGTACCCAGCGGTTGAGCTGGCTGATCCGTTCCAGCGCCAGCGGCGAGCCCTCGACATCGACCAGCACCGGTGAGAACAGCTCGATGAACGGGCCGTCCTCGGCCACCCGTACGAAGACGATCGCGCTGCCCGAACGGATCGGGATGTCCCCGTCGTCGTCGTGCGCCGGCGTCCCGCCGACCACGGGAACGAGTGCTGCGTCGACGAGTTCGACCAGGTGGTCGCGATCGGTGGGCTCGACTGCGAGCGGTTCATCCTCGACGGCCGACGGGTCTTCCTGGGCCGGGCGAGGAAGGCCGAGCGATTCCGCGGCGCCACCCAAATCTCCCTGGGCGCCTGAAGCGATCAGGAAGGACGGATGCGGCACCCCGAACACGTCCCTGATCACGGCGACAGAAGCGCCGGCGAGTTCGGCCAAGGCATCGGGTTCAGCGTTGATCCAGAAGTTCGGCCCGGTGTGCTCGTCGGGGTCGTCAACATCTGGCTCGGAAGCCGGTGCGGACCAACCAAGTTGGAGCAGCGCCTGACCTTGAGTGTC
>JACCUM010000199.1 GCA_013811805.1 Geodermatophilaceae bacterium
TCCGGGAGATCGCGGAGGCCATCAACGCCGCCACATCACCTCGTACGGGGGGAGCACGTCCGGGAGCGACCACGGGTGGCGGAGCGCGGTGAGGGTCCCCCGACCGACCAGCTCCTTGAACCCTGCCAAGGCACGGCCGGTCAGGACGAATCTGCGCGGGCTGTCATCGGCCCGGGTGAACTGGGTGACGCCGTCGTGGCGACCGAGGCTGATGTTGATCCAGACGTAGCGGACGGGCGCGGCGCCCGGTCAGGCGTCGGTCCAGGATCCGCGCCAGATGCAGCCCCATGGCCAGAGCGGTTGGCAGGGCATCCGCGAGTCGGCTCCTCCGCGGTGTCGTGGCGGGTCGGCTCCCGCCAGCTGCTCAGCCGGGCCCTCCACCATCTGGTGATGATCGGCGGAGGTTCGATCATGATCGGCGACAGCTTGCCGAGCTGGTCGAGCGGTTCTTCGCCGTGGGCGACCACCGAGGTAGAGGACGTGCTGCAGGACGCCTACCTGCGCTCTCGTCGACCCGCGAGGATGTCGGCGATCTCGGCGTGTCGATAGCCGAAGGCCTCACGCAGCACGAAGACGGCCCGCTCTGGCGGCGTGAGCCGCTCCAGCAGCACGAGCAGTCTGAGTGAGACGGACTCCCGCTGCTGACCGTCTCCATCGCACCCAGTGCGCCGGAACAGGTGTCGACCGGTTCCGGCAGCCACTGCTCGACTCAGGGCTCTCGCCGAGACCTGGCGGACGCAAGTCGGTTCAAGGACAGCCGCGTCACCACTGTGTTCAGCCACGCCTCTCGCGCGCTCCACCCCGGTCGTCGTCTGCCAAGCATCCGGTAGGCCAGTCCCAAGAGGCTCCCGCGTCCACCGGTTCGCCCGGCTCACGACGGCTACCGGCTCTCGTACTCGGCATGGGCCTGCTCGACCCGGCCGATGTGGGCTTCGGCCCACTCGGTGATCATTACGATGAGGGGCTCCAGAGTGCGACCCAGGTCGGTGAGCGAGTACTCGACCCGAGGCGGGACCTCGGCGAACACCTCACGGTGAATCAGGCCGTCGCGTTCCATGGCCCGCAGGGTGTGGGTCAGGGCCTTCGGTGCGACACCACCGACTCGTTCTCGTAGCCGCGTGAACCGTTGACTCCCGCGGAGGAGGTGCAGCACGACGAGCACGGTCCACCGATCCCCGATCCGGTCCAGGACCTTGCGCGTCGGGCACTCGGGATCCAGTACGTCCGGAACGTACCCACCCGCTCCCGCAATGGTATCCATTACGGCACTATAGCCGTTTGAAGTGATTGCCTCCTTCTAGGTATCGTCGCTCCAGGCGCATCCACAACAGCGAGCGAGGCCATCATGAAGGTGTTGATCTACGGGGCGACCGGGAGCATCGGCAGCCGGATCACCCAAGAGGCGCGTGACCGTGGACACGAGGTTACGGCCGTAGTCCGCAACCCGAGCCGCACGCCCGTCCAGGAAGCGGCCCTCGAGGTGATCGCCGGGGACGTACTGGACAAGGAAGCGGCGGCGAAGCACGCTCGTGGACGCGACGCAGTCATAAGCGCTGTCGGCGCTGGCATCCGCGGTCCAGCTCCTCGGTTCGATATCTACCGAGGTGCCGCCGAGTCACTCATCGAGGCGCTGCGCACGCTCGGCGAAACGGCCCCGCGACTCCTCGTCGTCGGTGGCGCTGGAAGCCTGGAAGTAGCCCCGGGGGTCCGGCTGGTCGATACTCCCGAGTTCCCGGGAATGTTCCGCCAGGAGGCGCTCGCCCAGGCAGAGGCGTTGGACTACTACCGCTGCGTCACCGATGTGGAATGGACCTACCTCAGCCCCGCCGTGCTCATCGAGCCGGGGGCCCGCACCGGACGCTATCGCACGGGGGGCGATGCCCTGCTCACTGACCAGGAGGGCAGTAGCGCAATCTCGACCGAGGACTACGCCGCGGCGTTGGTCGACGAGCTCGAAACGCCCCAGGCCATCGGCCGCCGGTTGAGTGTGGCCTACTGAACAGATTCACAACAGGCGAGATGAGGGGACGGTCACGTGTCTGATCAGGAGTCACCGAGGCTGGCGCGGTTCGACGGCGCGCTCGGCCCTCGGATCGTCGGTCCGCGGGACGGCAGGACCGGTGATCTCGGCGGATGCGGGGTCAGGTTCATGATCTGGGGTGAGGAGTCCGGCGGAGGGTTCTCGCTCGTCGAGCACCCGATCCCACCTCGCCACCTGTGCGCGCCGCTGCACCGACACACCCGCGAGGACGAGTACAGCTACGTGATCGAGGGTCGGCTCGGCGCACAGCTCGGCGACGACGTCGTCCACGCCGCAGTCGGTGACTTGATCTTCAAGCCCCGCAACCAGTGGCACACCTTCTGGAACGCCGGTGACACAACCTGTCGCATCCTCGAGATCATCTCCCCGGCAGGCTTCGAGCACTACTTCGACGAGCTCCTTGCCGGTGCCATCTCGTCCGACGAGCAGGCCGAGCGGTACGGCAGCGAGGCCGACCTCGACAGCATCCAGCACCTGTGCCAGCAGCACGGGCTGCAATTCCCACGACCGGGACAACAACCCTGAGAGCCAGGGAGCGGATGGGGCTGCAACGTTGCGCCAGAATCCCGCGAAGCGGGGTTGGAGCAGTAGGTGACGATGGCGGCGTCCTTGTCGGGCAGCAGGCCGGCAGCGCGGGTGTCGACGTCGTCGGCGACGAGGTTGAGCGCGCCGGGCAGGTGCTGCTGGGCGTAGTAGCTCT
>JACCUM010000205.1 GCA_013811805.1 Geodermatophilaceae bacterium
CCGACCCGCTCGGCCAGTGCGGTGAGGTACGACGGCATCCGCGCCGCCTGCGCCGTCACGGTGTCACTCCGTGCTCCGCACGGACGTGCCCTTCGGGCGCTGTGTTCGCTGCGCTCCTCCAAATCGCTCACACCGTCACTCCGAGATGCTCCTGCACGAGTGCGACGAGTTCGGCATAGGTCGCGATGACCTTGTCCCGCTTGACGAAGGCCACTGCTCCATCGGCATCGACGAAAACCGTCCCCGGCAGATTGCGCACAAGGGCGGCGACCATGACGTCACCGTTGTCGTCGAAGCCGTTGGGAAAGGTCAGGTCCAACTCCTCGATCAGATCGGCGGCGAAGGACGCGCTGTCGCGCGAGTTGACCCCGATCACCCGTAGTTGCATCGGATCTGCGGCCAAGTGCAGGTCCTCGAACAGCGGCAGTTCTTCGATGCACGGACGACACCAGGTCGCCCAGAGATTGAGAACCAGCGGCACGCCAGGGGCCTCGCCGAGGGTCAGGTCACCGCCACCTGCGTCCAGGCACGGCAGGCTCAGTTCCGGAAGGGTCTGCTCGCCGGTGGCCGGTTGTCCGGTGGGGTCTGGACAATCGGTGAGATCTGGAACGCCTTGCAGCTCTTCCTCCGCGGACTGTCCACTGTCAGCGCCGTCGTCACCCGACGTACAACCAGCCAGCGCCAGGAATGCGGTCATCAGGGTCAGCAGCCACGCGCGCCCCCGGACGATTCGGTTGCCCGGACGACGCCGAGAAGCCCTCACGAAGACTCGTCTCGGGCCAGCGCAACCATCTCCTCGGCCGAGCGGACCGGCAGCCCGAGCGCGGCGGCGCGGGCACGGGCGGCCGCATCCGGGCCCTTGACCAGCTTGGCTGCCACGTCGTGGTCCATCGGCCCGTCACCGTAGGAAGGGCACCAGGGGGCCAGCGCGCAGGCTCCGCACGCGGGCTTGCGGGCGTGGCAGACCCGCCGGCCGTGGAAGATCACCCGGTGGGACAGGATCGTCCACTCCTTGCGCGGGATCAGTGGCCCGACCGCGTGTTCGATCTTGACCGGGTCGGACTCCTGCGTCCAGGCCCAGCGCCGTACCAGGCGCTGGAAGTGGGTGTCGGGAGTGATACCGGGGATGTCGAAGGCGTTGCCCAGCACCACGTTTGCGGTCTTACGCCCAATTCCGGGCAGGGTCACGAGGTCCGCCAGCTTGGTCGGCACTTCGCCGTCGTAGCGCTCCACCAGTGCCTGACCGAGCCCGATGATCGACTTCGTCTTGGCGCGGAAAAACCCGGTCGGCTTCAGCAGCAGCTCCATCTCGGCGGGGTCGGCCGCGGCGTAGTCGGCTGCCGTGGGGTACTTCGCGAACAGGGTCGGGGTGACCGAGTTGACCATCTTGTCGGTCGTCTGCGCGGACAGGCTGGTGGCCACCGTCAGCTCGAGCGGAGTCCTGAAGTCCAACTCGCAGTGGGCATCCGGGTGGATCCGGGCCAGCTCGGCGTTCATCCGGCGGGCTCGGCGGGTCCGCGCCAGCGGCGTCTCGGCCGCGATCTTGCGGCGCCGCGCCGCTGTTCCTGCCACAGCCACGAGAGTACGGCGGGGCGCTGGGAACCATGGTTGCGCAGTGAGCGGCCCGGCGGAGCCCGGCCTTCCGTGGCTGTGGGTGAGTCTGAGTCATACTGACCGCGATGGCCGGCCTGCTGGTGGTGTTCTTCCCCCTCTTACTCCTTGGCTTCCTCCTTTTCATGGAGCGAGTCGAGGAGCCATTGCGACGCGGCACAACCGAGGCCGACGTGGCTGAGTTCCTCGACAAGGCTGATCCCGAGGACCTGGACAACGTCTTCCGGTACGGCGTACGCCGCTCCTTGGAACGCTGGCGCAACCGTCGGCGGCGACTTCCCAAGCTGGCCGCTCTGGTCGGCCGGCAGCGCCAAGAGTAGCTCAGCGCCGGAGGACGACCGGATTGCGCCTAGACTCACGCCTGCCTCGGCGAGGTGGCAACGGGGAGAGATGGAGGAGCGCGTGAACGACGTGCTGGCGCGGTCCGGAGTCTTCCAGGGAGTCTCGGCCGAAACCGCCGAACCGGTGGCCGAGGCTCTCGAGCGGCTTGACCTACCTCGGGGTACCACGGTGTTCACCGAGGGCGAGCCCGGTGACAGCCTGTTCATCATCCTGGACGGCAAGGTCAAGATCGTCCGCCGGGCGCCCGACGGCCGGGAGAACGTCCTGTCGGTCATGGGCCCCTCGGACCAGTTCGGCGAGCTCTCGATCTTCGACCCCGGACCCCGTACGGCAACGGCGACCGCGCTGACCGATGTGTCGTTGGCCAAGATGTCCCAGCAGGCGTTGCTGCCCTGGATCGATGCTCATCCGGAGATCGGCGTGCAGCTGCTCCGGGTACTGGCTCGGCGGCTGCGGCGCACCAACGACACGGTCGCCGACCTGATCTTCACCGACGTGCCCGGGCGGGTGGCCAAGTCGCTTCTCGGAATGGCCGACCGGTTCGGCACTCGCGACGACTCAGGCCAGCTGCGAGTCACCCACGACCTGACCCAGGAGGAGCTCGCCCAGCTGGTCGGCGCCTCCCGGGAGACGGTGAACAAGGCGCTGGCCGACTTCGCCCACCGGGGCTGGATACGCCTGGAGGGCAAGGCCGTACTAGTGCTCGACGAGGATCGACTCCGCCGACGCGCCCGCTAGCGGGCGCCCCTGCGCCCCAGTCGGATCGGCGTCTTCACCAAACTGCCATCCGGCATCTCTACATACTCTGAGCCGTCCCGCACGATCAGCCGCGGCACGACCGGGGTCAGAGGTTGTTTTGGAGCGGCTGCAAGAACGCCGGCGACCGTCGCGTGGCCGACCAGGTCGGTGAGCGTGACCAGTGTCGGGGGCAGCATCAATCTGGTCCCCTGCTCGTTCTCGGCCAACGCGTCCGCGACGCGCACCCAGGCCGCCTCGTCGGCCTCTCCGGAGACATCACGCGGTTCCTGACCCTCCGGAACGGCCGCGGTGAAGAACTTCGTGTCGTAGCGCCTGGGTTCGGCCTCGGGAGTGATCCAGTG
>JACCUM010000218.1 GCA_013811805.1 Geodermatophilaceae bacterium
CCACCGTCGCCGAGGAGGTGAGCTTCCCCGAAGGCTCGACGATGGCCGAACTCAACGAGGCCGGTGCCCTGTCGGTCGGGACGAAGTTCGACCAGCCGGGCTTCGGGCTGCTGAACCCGACGACTGACAAGCCTGAGGGATTCGACGTCGAGATCGCCTATCTGGTCGCCGCGGCGCTGGGCATCCCCGAGGACGGGGTCACCTTCACCGAATCGGTGTCGGCCAACCGTGAACCGTTCATCCAGAACGGCTCGGTCGACATCGTGGTTGCGACGTACACGATCAACGACGAGCGCAAACAACTGGTGTCCTTCGCCGGCCCGTACTACGTCGCCGGTCAGGACATCATGGTGGCCGCAGGCAACCCGGAAGGCATCACCGGGCCAGACGATCTGGCCGGAAAGACCGTGTGCTCGGTCGAGGGTTCGACCCCGGCTGAGAACATCCGGACGAACTTCCCGGAGGTCAACCTGATAACCACCGACGTGTACTCCAAGTGCGCCGACCAGCTCAAGAACGGCGAGGTCGTCGCGGTGACAACGGACAACGTGATCCTCACCGCCTTCGTCTCCACCGACCCGGAGAGCTTCGAACTGGTGGGCGCACCGTTCACCGAGGAGCCCTACGGCATCGGGCTCGCGCTCGATGACGACGACTTCCGAGACTTCATCAACGACGTCCTGGAAGACGCCTACGAGAGTGGCGCCTGGGCCGAGGCCTACGACTCGACCGTCGGTGCCATCACCGGCACCGAGGCACCGGAGCCGCCGTCGGTGGATCGGTACACCAGCTAGTTCACTGCGAACGCATGCTGGCCGGTCCTTGGACCGGCCAGCGTGCGCTCGGGCCCTGCCGCCGCGTGGCGCAGCATCCCAGTCTGAGGAAGACAGCCGAGTGGAGGTGCCTTGGACTTCCTGATCGACAACTTCGGCCTGTTCGTCGACGCCATGGGCCAAACCCTGCTGATCTCGCTTCTGGCCGGACTGCTCGCGCTGGTACTCGGAACCGTGTTGGCAGCCATGCGGGTCAGCCCGGTACCGCCGCTGCGCGGCCTGGCCACCTTCTACGTGGAAGTGTTCCGCAATACCCCACTCACCGTGGTCTTCTTCTTCATCATCTTCGGCCTGCCGCAGATCGACACCGTCGTCTCACCGCTGCCGGGCGCGGTGCTGTCGGTCGGTCTCTACACAGCTGCCTTTGTGTGCGAGGCGATTCGCTCCGGGATCAACTCCATCTCGGCTGGTCAGGCCGAGGCAGCGCGGGCCATCGGGTTGACGTTCAGCCAGTCCCTGCGCGAGGTGGTCCTGCCCCAGGCGTTCCGGACGGTCGTGCCACCGCTGGGCAATGTGTGGATCGCGATGGTGAAGAACACCTCCATCGCGGCCGGGTTCTTCATTCCTGAGCTCTCGTCACTGCTGCCCCGGCTGGCCAACGCCGCTGCTGACGAGCTGATCGCCACCCTGATCGGGATCGTTCTCGCCTACCTGCTCATCACCCTGCCGTCGGCCTATGCGGTCAGCCGGCTCGAGAAACGGGCGGCGATCCTGCGATGACCGCGCCCATCCTGTTCGACGTTCCTGGCCCCAAGGCTCGGCGGCGGAACCTGATCGGAACCGTCGTCGGGGTCGCGCTGATCCTGGCGCTGATCGGCTACGTTCTTCTCAAGCTGGCCGGCAATGGCCAGCTCGAGGCTCAGCGCTGGGCGATTCTGTTCGACACGCGAGCAGCAGTTCCGCAGGCGTTGCTGCGCGGTCTGGTCGCGACCTTGCAGGTCGCCGCGCTCGGGATGGTGCTGGCAACAGTCTTGGGAGCGCTGCTGGCCATCGGCCGACTCTCCGACCACCGCTGGGTTCGGAGCCCGGTCGCCACGATCATCGAATTTTTCCGGGCCGTGCCGCTGCTCGTTCTCATCTTCGCGGTCTTCTTCGTGGCCCCGACGCTGGGGCTTCCGATCAGCGCCTTCGCGGCGTTGGTCACCGGCTTGACGCTCTACAACATGGCGGTCATCGCCGAGATCGTCCGAGCCGGCATTCTGTCCATCGACAAGGGGCAGAGTGAGGCGGCCTTCGGCATCGGCATGCGCAAATGGCAGGTGATGACCTTCGTCCTGCTGCCTCAGGCCATTCGGCGGATGCTGCCGGTGCTGATCGCCCAGTTGGTCGTCCTGCTCAAGGACTCCTCCCTCGGATTCATCATCGGCTATTTCGAGTTGCTGCGTTCGGCGCGCAGCCTGGTGGAGTTCTTCCGTCTCTCATTCGGGGACCAGTATTCCTTCCAGATCTACGTGGCAGCTGCACTGATCTACATCCTGGTGAACGTGATTCTGTCCGCCTTCGCCAGATGGCTGGACAAGCGACTGGCACGTAGTAAGAAGTCGCCCGCCGGCGAAACACTTCCGCTGACCGCCGAACAGTTCGCTGCCGGCGGCGGTGGTCTCGGCGCGGTCTGACCGCAACCGGCAACAGCGGCTACAGCGGCTGCGCCCGACGTGCTCGCGGCCTACTCATCGCGCCACAGTTCCGGGCTCTGCATCTCGTCGCGGATCACCCGGAATGCAACATCTGACGGGTACCCCTTGCGAGCCAGCATTCCGAGCAGTCGCCGCGTCGCGACCGAAGGTTCGAGACCGCGCATGCTGCGTAGCTTGCGCTGAACCAGCACTCGCGCCGAGGCTTTCTCGGCATCCGGCGCGATGGTGGCCAGCGCGGCACCGGCGGTGTCCTTGTCGATTCCCTTGCGATGCAATTCCTGAGCCAGCGCCAGGGTGGCCAGGCCACGCCCGGTCTGCCGGGTGCTGACCCAGGCCTGCGCAAATGCCGAATCGTCGATCAGGCCGACCTCGGTGTAGCGATCCAGCACCGCCTCGGCTGCCGCGTGGGGAACGCCCTTGGCCGCCAGGGCATCCGCTAACTGCGCTCTGGACTTCGGTGACATCGTGAGCAGCTTGAGACAGATGGACCGGGCGACCGACTCCGGGTCGCCCGGAGGATCTCCCGGGTGACCGCCGGGCGCGTCCACGTCAGACCGGTCACGCCCGCCACGGGTACCACTGCCCCGGCGGCCCCGTGACGTACCGCCAGCCGCCCTGCTCATCGGCTCAGAAGTCGACTGGTGCGACGGCTATCGGGGCGTCGACATCGAGTACCGGCCCGATGCCCAACTTCTCCTTGATCTTCTTCTCGATTTCGTCGGCCAGATCAGGGTTGTCCCGCATGAACGCCCGCGCGTTCTCCTTACCCTGACCGAGCTGGTCACCGTCGTAGGTGTACCAAGCACCTGCCTTACGAATGAATCCCTGCTCGACACCCACATCGATCAGCGAGCCCTCACGACTGATTCCCTGGCCATAAATTATGTCGAACT
>JACCUM010000281.1 GCA_013811805.1 Geodermatophilaceae bacterium
CGCGATCAGCACGAACCACCAGAGCCGGGCCGGGTCGAGAGCGGCCAAGCCCACGGCCGACAGGCAGACCAGTGCGACGCTCAGGTGATAGGCCGAGGCCAGCCAGTTCACCCGGCCTTGGGCGACATGCACGATGGCGAAGGGGCCCAAGGCGACACCCAGGACCCCCACGGCAATGTGCAGGGCGAGGATGACGGTGTGACTCATGCTGCCACTATAGTCCCTATGGGACTAAATCGCCAAGCCTGTTCCCGGTTGCTTCCGTGACCCCGGCGTCCTACATCGTGCTCGGACTCCTGGAGCGGTACGGCCCTGGCTCGACCTACGATCTGAAACGCCGTGCGGCCCAAGCACTGGGCAACTTCTGGTCGACCGCCCACTCCCAGCTGTATCGCACCGCCGAATCGCTGGCCAAGGATGGCCAGCTCGATCCGACCGTGGAGTCCACCCCGGGTGGACGCGAGCGGATCGTGTATCGCCTCACCCCGAGGGGCAGCAAGACCTTGACGCAGTGGCGAGCCCAGGAGGAGAACGAGCTCGCCGAGCTGCGTGACCCAGGCCTGCTCAAGCTGTACTTCGGTGCCGATCCCGCGACCCTTGCGCCTGCGCAGGCTGCCGCTCATCGCCGCCAACTGCAGGCCTACGAGCAACGCAGGCACGAGGATGACGGGGCGGAGCCGCGGGGACCGTGGCTGACGTTGGAAGCCGGGATCGCACACGAACGAGTGTGGGTGCGCTACTGGGAGGCGCTGGCGAGAGCTACCGAAACCTGACCGACGGCTGCTGACGGTTCGGTCAAGCTTCGAACTTGTAGCCCAGACCCCGTACGGTCATCAGGTGCCGCGGCCGGCCCGGATCGGGTTCGACTTTGGCGCGCAACCGCTTCACATGAACGTCGAGGGTCTTGGTGTCCCCCACGTAGTCCGAACCCCAAACCCGGTCGATCAGCTGGCCACGGGTGAGCACCCGGCCGGAGTTCCGGAGCAGGATCTCCAAGAGGTCGAACTCCTTGAGCGGCATAGACACCGAGTCCCCGTTCACCGAAACGGTGTGTCGCTCGACGTCCATTCTGACCGGGCCGGCTTCCAAGGCAGCCTCGTCGATCGGCTCGATGTCCTGTCTGCGGCGCAGCACCGCCTTGATCCTGGCCAGGAGTTCGCGACCGGAGTACGGCTTGGTCACATAGTCGTCGGCGCCGAGCTCGAGCCCGACGACCTTGTCTATCTCGGAATCCTTGGCCGTCAGCATGATGATCGGCACCGCGCCTCGACTACGCAGCGCCTTGCACACCTCCGTTCCGGACAGGCCCGGCAGCATCAGGTCGAGCAGGACGATGTCGGCGCCATGCCGGTCGTAGTTGTCCAGTGCCGCGGGCCCCGTCTCGGCGATGTCAACCTCGTAGCCCTCCCGACGCAGCATGTAGGACAACGCGTCGGAGAAGGACTCCTCGTCCTCGACGACCAACACCCGAGTCATGAAATTAGCTCTCTCTCAGAGATAGGGTCTGCCGAATCCGAAAGCGGTGCAAGCGGAATGCGAAGCGTAAAGGTGGATCCGATCCCGGGCTCACTCCACACCTCCACAGCACCTCCGTGGTTGGTGACGATGTGCTTGACGATGGCCAGGCCCAGGCCGGTCCCGCCGGTGGCACTGGCCCGGGACTGGTCGACGCGGTAGAAGCGTTCGAAGACCCGTTGCCGGTCCCGGTCCGGGATACCCAGGCCGGCGTCGGTGACCGCGATCTCGGCGAACCCCGACCGGGCGCGGGTACTGACCGAGACGTGCGTCTCCGGCTCGCTGTAGGCGACCCCGTTGGCCAGCAGATTGGTCACGGCGGTGATCAGCTGAGCCTCCACTCCGCGCACGATGAGGCCCGAGCGGCCGGCGGCGCTGAGCTCGATCCGCTTCGCGGTCGCGGCCAGGCGGGTGCGGTCGATGGCCTCGGCGACGACTCCGTCGAGCGGCACCGGCTTCAAGGGCGGCAGTGGGTCGCCACCCTGCAGCCGGGACAGATCGATCAATTCGCGCACCAGCCGGGCCAGTCGCTCCGCCTCGTGGCGCATCCGCGCAGAGAACCGACGGATCGCCTCCGGGTCGTCGGCAGCCTCCTGGACGGCCTCGGCCAAGAGGGTCAGGGCGCCCACCGGTGTCTTGAGTTCGTGGCCGACGTTGGCCACGAAGTCCCGCCGCACCTCCTCGACCCGACGTACCTCGGTCACGTCCTGGAGCAGGAGGGCCACCGTTCCGGACGGGTCGAGCCGGGCCGCGTGCACGGCGACTCGGCGCGGTCCGGCTCCGACGACGTACTCGGGGAGGGCGACCTCGGTACGTCGAGTGCCGGCCGCGCGCCCGTTGCCGACCGCTGCGACCAGGGCCGGCAGGGTGATCCGATCTGCGCGGACCACGCCCAGACCACGGGCTGACGCGTTGGCCAGCACCACGACGTCGTCACGATCGACCACGATCGCGGCCGGGTCCATGACGTCGATGAGCCGGTGGATGCCGATCGGCTCCAGTGACGTCTCGGGCGGGGGATCCGCGGGGGCCAGCTCAGCCGCGAGCCGGGTGCGCTGGATGAGCCGGCTGACGGTCAGCCCGACCAGCAGACCAACGGCCAAGCCGGCGAGCACGCCAAGCGCGACCTCCACGCCCACGATGGTAGGGCGCCGAGTAGAGTTGGTTGGCTGCGGCCAGGCCGGCTACCGCGCAAGACCGATGAAGTGTTCACCCGCACGTCGGGGTCCGTTCACGCCCTGACCGCCGCGATGTGACCGCCCCGCCTAGCCTCGGCACAGACAGCACGGAGAGGATCACGATGCGCGAGAGCTACCACGACGAACTCGACCAGATCGGTGCCACGCTGGTCGAGCTCACCCAATACGTCGCGACAGCCATGGTCAGCGCGTCGACTGCGCTCTTGGAAACCGACCTCGACAGTGCCCAGGCAGCGATCGCCGGCGACCACCGGATCGATGATCTGCGCACCGGCGTCGAGGAACGCTGTTTCATGCTCCTGGCCCGCCAGCAACCGGTGGCCGGGGATCTGCGCACGATCACCACCGCCCTGGCCACCGCAGCCGACCTGGAGCGAATGGGCGATCTCGCGGTGCACATCGCGAAGGTCGCCCGGATGCGCTATCCCTCGGCCGCCGTACCGGAAGAGGTACGTCCGTCCCTGGAGCAGATGGGCCTGCTGGCCGCCCGGCTCGCGGTCAAGGTCGGCGAGGTCATCGAGGGTCGCGACGTGCCGCTGGCCCGCGAGCTCGAAGCCGAGGACGACCTGATGGACGCCCTGCATCGCCAACTGTTCTCGATCCTGCTGGCAGAGACCTGGTCGCACGGCATCGAGCCGGCCATCGACGTCACCCTGCTCGGGCGCTACTACGAGCGCTTCGCCGACCACGCCGTGCTCGTCGCCCGCCGGGTCATCTTCCTGGTGACCGGCGCCTGGCCCGAAGAGCTCGGCGCCAAGGTCGGCTGACCGGCCGCTCAGCTATTGACGGCCCTGGTTCTTGACCGCCTCGATCGCGGCTGCCGCGGCATCGGGGTCGAGATAGGCACCGCCGGTCGCACGCGGTCGTAGGTCCTCGTCCAGGTCGTAGCGCAACGGGATCCCGGTCGGGACGTTCAAGCCGACCACCGCGTCCTCGCTCATCCCGTCGAGGTGCTTGATCAAGGCCCGCAGGCTGTTGCCGTGTGCAGCTACCAGAACGGTGCGGCCGGCCCTGAGATCCGGGACGATGGCGTCGTACCAGTAAGGCAGCATCCGGACGACCACGTCAGCCAGGCACTCGGTCTGCGGGCGGAGTTCCGGGGGCAGCGCTGCGTAGCGTGGGTCGTGGAACTGGGAGTTCTCGTCGTCGATGTCCAGCACCGGCGGGGGCGTGTCGTAGGAGCGGCGCCAGAGCATGAACTGCTCCTCGCCGTACTCGGACAGCGTCTCGGCCTTGTCCTTGCCCTGCAGGGCGCCATAGTGGCGCTCGTTGAGCCGCCACGACCGGTACACCGGCAACCACAGCCGATCGGCGGCGTCCATGGCCAGCTCGGCCGTACGGATCGCCCGGCGCTGTACGGAGGTGTGCACCACATCGGGCAGCAGGTCCTGCTCGCGCATGAGTTCCCCGCCGCGGATCGCCTCGGCCATGCCCTTGTCGGTCAGCCCGACATCGACCCAACCGGTGAACAGATTGCGCTTGTTCCAGTCGCTCTCGCCGTGCCGGAGCAGGATCAGGGTGCCGGTCGTTGCACTGGTCGGAGGCACTAGGGCATCAGTCACCAGGGCATCCTGCCGGACGCCGGTGACCACCAGTAGAGGAGACCAGTTGATGGGGAAGGCAGCGCAGCATTGGGCTGAGCAGCTCGCCGCGTGGGCCATCGATCCTGAGATCCTCGCGGCCGCACCGGAATCGCCGTACGGCTTTCCCCCCGGGCTCTTCGGCACCCAGAGTGGCGCCGCCTCGACGCATCGGGCGATCACCGAAGCCCTGCCTCAAGGCGGGAGCATCCTCGACATCGGCTGTGGGGGCGGGGCGGCGAGCCTTCCGGTGGCGGCTCGCGCCGGCACCTTGCTCGCCGTGGACTCCTCCGAGCGGATGCTGACCGACTACGTCGCGAACGCGGCAGCCAGCGGTGTCCCGGTAAGGACGTGGTCCGGCGCCTGGTCCGAGGTCGCCCCCGAGGTCCCGGTCGCGGACGTCGTTGTGGCCGCCAATGTTGTCTACAACGTTCCGGACGTCGGTGACTTCCTGCAGGCCATGTCCGACCATGCCCGGCATCGAGTGGTGATCGAACTCACCGATTCCCATCCGTGGACGGCGATGACCGCCCTCTGGCGCCGGTTCCACGGGCAGGAGCGTCCCGCGGGCCCGACCACGGCCGATTTCCTGGACGTCACCGCCGAACTCGGATTCGACGCGCAGTCCGAGACCTTCCACCGGGCGCCGGCCTGGTCGGCCGCCGCGCCGGACGTCGTCCTCGCGTTCAATCGCCGGCGGCTGTGCCTGCCCGTCGAGCGTGAACCCGAGATCGCCACAGCCATGCGAGAGCTACCGACCGCCGGTCCGGCGACGGCCAGCACCGTCTGGTGGGAGGTCTGACTCAGGTCAGGTGCGGATGGATGGACAGTCCGGTTGCTTCGGCGACCCCGGTCGAGGTCCCGGTCAGCGTGCAGCAAGGATGCGCGCGCTTCCAGCGCGCACATCACAATCAACAGGTCGGTGAGTTGG
This sequence comes from Geodermatophilaceae bacterium, assembly GCA_013811805.1. GTDB lineage: Bacteria > Actinomycetota > Actinomycetes > Mycobacteriales > Geodermatophilaceae > JACCQS01. Next base: position 5,226 of record JACCUM010000281.1, read on the forward strand.
CGCGGCGTCACTCCGCGAGTTCGTAGTGCTGCGAGACATGTCCGCGGCGCGTTCGTAGTCCAGCACGCCGCGTAAGGCCAGTAGTGCGGAAGAACTCGATCCACAAGGGCTGGCCACGACGATCACTCCCGCAGCCACCACCGCTGTTCCGCGCCCCCGGTTATCCAGAGGTGCGACGCCCTCGGGCGATCTATGGTGCAGGAATGCCCGAGCGCACACCAGTCGACATCCGGGTCCGGGAACTCCGCAAGACGTTTCGGGTGCCTGAGCGAGAGGCTGGTCTGCGCGCATCGATCCGCAGCCTGGTGCGGCGTAGCTATCGGGACGTCGATGCCGTAGCCGGAGTCAGCTTCGACATCGAAGCCGGAGACGTCGTCGGCTTCCTCGGGCCCAATGGCGCCGGCAAGACGACGACGCTCAAGATGCTCTCCGGGCTGCTGCACCCCACCGGCGGTGAGATCAGCGTGCTCGGCCACGTCCCCGCCCGACGCGAACATGACTACCTGCGCCGAATGACCCTGGTGATGGGCAACCGCAACCAGTTGCAGTGGGACATCCCGGCGCTGGACTCCTTCGAGATGAACCGGGCGATCTATCGGATCCCGGAAGCAGACTTCCGCCGGATCCGAGATGAGATCGTCGAACTACTGGAGATCGGAGAGCTCGTACGCAAACCCGTCCGCACGCTGTCTCTCGGCGAGCGGATGAAGGCCGAGATCGCCGCCGCGCTCCTGCACCGCCCTCAGGTGCTCTACCTGGACGAGCCGACGATCGGTCTCGACGTGACCATGC
>JACCUM010000244.1 GCA_013811805.1 Geodermatophilaceae bacterium
GTATGGAACGACTCACGCAGCCAGAGCAACCAAACTTCTTTGACGTCTAGGGCTCGCCGACAACGCAAGGACAGCCAGTCGTCGGTTACCAGGGACCATGGCGCCATGGGTACAGAGATGGGGCCGCAACCTGAGGGGCATGGATCCGTGCGTGGGGCACCCATCGACGCACCGGCCAAGCCGCCAGTACGACAGCCGGTCAGGCGGCGCCGGATCGGGGTCGAGATCTGGCTGGTACTCGGGCTTTCGCTGGGGCAGTCGGCGGTCTACTCCGTCGTCAATCTGATCGACAAGTTCACCCGCGGCCCGATCAGCGAGCAGACCTCCACCCTGATCTCACCGCAGAGCCCGCGTCCCTACCTCGACCTGACCTACCAACTTCTTGGTATCGGCTTCGCGCTCGTACCGGTCGCCCTGGCCCTCTTCTTCCTGACCGGCTCCGGCCGTAATGCGTTGCAGAACATCGGCATTGACGGCAAAGCACCCTGGCGCGACGTCGGCTTCGGCGTCGGGCTCGCGGCGTTGATCGGACTGCCCGGCATCGGGCTGTACCTGATCGGGCGCGCTCTCGGAATCACCGTCAATGTCGTACCCACCGCCCTGGACGCCTACTGGTGGACGATCCCGGTGCTGGTCCTGGCCGCCGTACAGAACGCCCTGCTCGAAGAGGTCGTCATGGTCGGTTACCTGATGACCCGGCTGCGCGATCTCGGCTGGCAGACGCCCGCGATCATCGTCAGCAGTGCTGCGCTGCGCGGGTCGTATCACCTCTACCAGGGGATCGGGCCGGGCATCGGGAACTTCGTGATGGGGCTGATCTTAGGCTATTGGTTCCACCGAACCGGCCGGGTCGCACCACTGATCATCGCCCACACGATCCTCGACATCGTCGCCTTCGTCGGGTACGCGCTGTTCCGAGACGTACTCGGCCTCGGCTGACAACGACTACACCGGTGGCCGCGATTTCGGCCGCATCCAAGCGCACGTACCCTGCCGTGGTGACCGTGCTGGGCGCCGACCGTGGCTTCTCCTTCGCCGATCCGTACGCCATTGCTCTCGTCTTTGCCGGCGTCGCCTTGTTCGCGGCGATCGGCGCGCTGTCACACCAGCGTGAGCGGGCGTTTTCGGCAAGCCTGATCTACCTCGCCCTCGGGCTCGGCGCCGCGGTGATCATCGAACTGCTCGGCGTGCAATGGATCGCGCCGCTGCGCGACACCTCTCTGATCGAGCATCTCAGCGAGTTCGCGGTCATCGTGGCGCTGTTCGGCACCGGAGTGCGGCTCGAGCGCGCTCTGCATCCGCGCGGTTGGGGCTCGGTTGCCCGACTGCTCGGGATCGTCATGCCGCTGACCATCGCCGCCGTCGCGTTGTTCGGCACGCAGGTCATGGGGCTTTCGCTCGGCGCGGCGATCATCCTCGGCGCTGCACTTGCGCCAACCGATCCGGTGCTGGCCGGTGACGTCGGCGTCGGCCCGCCGGGCGACGAGGACGAACACGAGCCGAGATTCGCCGTGACCGCCGAAGCAGGGCTCAACGACGGACTTGCGTTTCCCTTCGTGTTCCTTGGCGCGTTCGTCGCGGCCGAGGGTGGATCCGACTGGCTCTGGAAATGGCTGGCCGCCGACGTCGCCTACGCCATCGTCGTTGGGCTGGCGGTCGGCGCCGCGAGCGGATACGCGATCGCTGCCGGGATCGTGTGGTTGCGCGACCGCCGCTGGATGAACGATGCGCTCGACGGCTGGATCGCGGTCGCTGCCGTGCTGCTCGTCTACGGCGTGACCGAGGTCGCCGGCGCGTACGGCTTCCTCGCCGCGTTCGCCGCCGGGGTCGGGTTTCGCCGCTACGAGCACGGGCACGAGATCAACCGTCGCGTGCATGAAGGCGCCGATGTCGTCGAGAAGTTCTGCGAGCTAGGTGTGATCCTGCTGCTCGGCTCCATGTTGACAACGGCCGGAGTGCGCGAGGTGGGCTGGGCCGGCTGGCTGCTGGTTCCGGTGCTGCTCCTCCTGATCCGTCCGTTGGCCACCGCCGTGGCCTTTGTCGGCTCCTCGCTGAGCCGTGGAGAGCGCACGTTCATCGGCTGGTTCGGCGTCCGTGGCATCGGGTCGCTGTACTACGTCGCCGTGGCACTCGGATTGGGCATCCTGACCGTCGATGAGTCGCGGGCGCTGTTCTGGACCGTCGCCGCCTGCATCATCGTCTCGATCGTCGTCCACGGCGTGACGGCCGCGCCATTGAGCCGGCGCCTGCTGCCGCAGTCGATGCAGCCAGAATCCCCACACTCGGAGTAGCCCGTCAGGTGACCCGTACGCCGTTGTCCCACATAGTCGTCCGGAGCAGGAAGCCGGCCTCCTCACCGACGATCTCGCTGGTCAAGGCGATCAGCCGTGCTGCGAAGGCCGACCCATGCGGCTCCTCGCCGGCGTCGGCCAGGTGATGGGCGAGCTCGTGCAGGATCACCAGTTCGCGCAGAGCCCAGGCCCGGTTCCCGGAATGCAGGGGTACGGCGATGACTGCTACGAGGCGTTGATAGTCGGCCTGTTGCTGACCACTGCGCTCCCGTACGGCGACCGGTACTGCCGCTCGCGGCCACCCAGATCGGATCGACGGCATGGCCAGAACCGCATCCACGTACGCCTGAACCGATTCTAGCGTCGCGAAGTGCCGTTCCACCGGCACGGTCAGGTGCGAACCGGCCACCTCGACGACCGGGAAGTCCGCGGATCGGTCGAAGATTCGATGCACCAGGTTTTCGGCGTCATACAGCTTCCCCCGCTGACGATCCCGCGTGGCCGGGATGAACGCGTCCGGGGACTCCGGTTCAGTCACTACGACCCGGTTCAGTCACCGCGACCACGTACATCCGTGCCGGCGTCTGGCCCCGCACCGTGCCGGCGGTGCTGCGTGCCGATCAATCAGGCACCGATCCGGCGTTGCTCTCCGCCGATCGCCTTCTCCGCGCCCAGCCGTGCGCTACGCCCGGCCTTGTCCCCGGCCCGTCGGGACAACTCGGAATAGCCGGATCTCGAACTGGTCGCTCGCCACGAGCCCCGGGCTGTGGAGGTGGCCCTGTAGTGATCGGCCAACTCGACCTCGCGGGCCCGCAGCACCAGCTCGACGCCACTGCCCCGGTCCTCGGCAACCGCCTGCTTCTGGGCGGACTGCTTGGCCGCGGCCAGCCGCTTGCCGATTCGTCGAGCAAAAGCGAACTGGAAGTTGATCCGCGCCGTACTCGGATGCACTGCACGCTCCTGCTCCACGTAGTCGTAGCGCATGTTGCCGGCCCAGTAGCTGTACCGGCCGCTGCCCTCGACCCGGACCTGCCGGGCGACCAATTCCTCTGCGTACCGGCCGGACTTGATGTAGGCATCCGAGGCCCGGACCATCTGCACGACCAGCGAGGCATACAGCGCCTGCGCGGCATCGATGTCGGTGTCGAATCCGTAGGCGAAAACCCGGCTGGAGTTGGACGCGATGTCGCAGGTCAGATTGTTGGCCCGGCCGATCTCGAGGAAGAGCTGGACGTAGGTCTTCAGCCCGCGCTTGCCCGGCTCGCCGATCGAGACCGTCCGCTGGGTAGGCGTCGGCCGCATCTGCGTGGCCGCGATGTGAGATCGCGCGACGGCCAGGTCCACCGACGACAGCGTGGCCAGCCGCTGCGCAGCCTGCAGAAAGGCGTCGGCCTCGTGCTCGTTGTCGGTCGACTCCGCCTTGCGCAGCAGCGCGGCGATCTTGGCCAGGTACTTCTCGCTCATGTTCACCATTCTGCCGATCGGCTCCGACATCGCATCGGTGGCTGGCCAACTTCGTCGCGATCATGGAGCTGTGTCCAGTATTCGGCCCGAAAGGTGGTCGCAGCTCCATGATCGCCGGAGTCTTGCTCGCTGCAGGTCACTCGGGTATCCGAATGCGGCAGGTCGGTCCGCTGGCTGTTTCCAGACGGGCGAGGGTCAATGGTTCGGCGTCCGGTGCTTCGGCCAGTGCGGTGTAGGCACCGTCGGACGCGCTGACCGTGTCGCGCAGTTCCCAGGCCCGCGGCATCAAGCTGAGCAGCCCCAGCGGGTCAACGGAAAGACCAGCGCCGCGGCAAGAATGTCGCCGGCCTCGGCCGCGTCCAACACGCCGCGGCGCGCCATCCCGCGCAAACGCATGCTCTGACCACAAAATCTTCAGGTCCCTACGGCCTACGGTTGAGGCTCGACTCCGCCCCGATGGATCACGATGACCGCCCAGACACTCGACCAGCTGCGTACCCGGCTGCCCGCGCTGATGCTGCGCGACGAGCAGCGGCTGCGACGACGGCTGGATCGGGCCCGTAGGGCGAAGGACCCGGCGCAACGGGACCGCCAGACCGCGGAGTTGATGGCGGAGATCGACAAGGCCGAGGTACGGCTAGCACGCCGCCGTACGTCGGTGCCGGCGCTCAAATATCCGCCGGAGTTGCCGGTCAGCGAGGCCCGGGCCGACATCGCCGACGCCATCGCCGCACACCAGATCGTCGTCGTGGCCGGGGAGACCGGCTCCGGCAAGACCACCCAGCTACCCAAGATCTGCCTGGAACTCGGCCGTGGCATCCGCGGGCTGATCGGGCACACCCAGCCCCGGCGCCTGGCCGCACGTACGATCGCCGCCCGGATCTCTGAAGAACTCGATACCCCGCTGGGTACGACCGTCGGCTGGAAGGTCCGCTTCACCGACGACGTCTCCGACGACACACTGGTCAAGCTCATGACCGACGGTGTGCTGCTGGCCGAGATCACTCGGGACCGGCTGCTGACCCAGTACGACACGATCATCATCGACGAGGCGCACGAACGCAGCCTGAACATCGACTTCCTGCTCGGTTACCTCGCCGAGATCCTGCCCCGCCGACCCGATCTCAAGGTCATCATCACCTCGGCGACGATCGATCCGGCGCGATTCGCCGAGCACTTCGCTGCACTTCTGGGTGCGCCGGTCCCGGTGGTCGAGGTGTCCGGTCAGACGTACCCGGTGGAGGTTCGCTACCGACCGGTGATCGATCCGGATGACCCCGGCTCCGACCCGGACCGCGACCAGTTGCAGGCGATCCTCGATGCCGTCGACGAACTCGGCACCGAACCCGGCTCCGGGGACGTGCTGGTCTTCCTCAGCGGCGAACGCGAGATCCGGGACACCGCCGAAGCCCTCCGCGGCCGTACGGTCGCACTGCCGGGCACCGAGATCGTGCCCCTGTATGCGCGGCTATCGGCGGCAGAGCAGCACCGCGTCTTCGCCCCACACACCGGTCGACGAATCGTGTTGGCTACCAACGTCGCCGAGACATCACTGACCGTCCCGGGGATCCGGTACGTCGTGGACCCCGGTACGGCGCGAATCTCCCGGTACAGCCACCGGCGCAAAGTCCAGCGACTCCCTATCGAACCTATCTCCAAAGCTTCGGCCAACCAGCGCAAAGGCCGTTGCGGGAGAACGTCGGACGGCATCTGCATCCGGCTGTTCACCGAGGCCGACTTCGAGTCCCGACCCGAGTTCACCGACCCGGAGATCCTGCGCACCAACCTGGCCTCGGTGATCCTGGCGATGACCGCCCTCGGCATCGGCGACGTCGCTGCCTTCCCCTTCCTTGATCCCCCGGACCGCCGCACGGTGGCCGACGGGATCGCCCTGCTCGAGGAACTCGGCGCCTTTGCGAACCCCCGGCAAACCGGACTTTCTCCGGAGAATGTCGCGTCTGGGGCCCGGCAGACCGCACATTCTCCGGATAAAGTCCCTTTGGAAAAGGCGACCAGGGTCGCGGGGCCGATGCACAACCGGCTGACCCCCACCGGGCGACAACTCGCCGCGTTCCCCGTGGACCCGCGCCTGGGCCGGATGATTCTGGAGGCAGATCGCAACGGTTGCTTGCACGAAGTCCTCGTGATCGTCTCGGCGCTGTCCATCCAGGACCCGCGCGAGCGTCCGGCCGGCAAGCGACCTCAGGCCGACCAAGCGCACGCCCGCTTCGCCGACCTGACCTCGGACTTCCTCGCCCTGCTCAACCTGTGGAACTACTTCGGCGACCAACAGAAGGCGCTGTCGGGCAACCAGTTCCGCAAACTGTGCCAGCGCGAGTTCCTGCACTTCCTACGGCTACGCGAATGGCAGGACCTGCTCAGCCAGCTGCGCCGGATCACCCGCGACCTCGGGATGACTATGAGTCGCGCGCCGGAGGATTCCGACGCCATCCACCGCTCGTTGTTGTCTGGTTTGCTCACTCACATCGGCGTACGCGAGGGTGATCGCGACTTTCTGGGCGTACGGAATGCGCGGTTCGCTCTGTGGCCGGGCTCGGCCTTGGCCAAGAAGCCGCCGCGCTGGGTGATGGTCGCTGAACTGGTCGAGACAGCCCGGCTTTTCGGCCGTACGGTCGCCCGCGCCGATCCGGAAACGATCGAGAAGCTGGCCGGGCATCTGGTCGTACGGACATACAGCGAGCCGCACTGGGACGCCGAACGCGGCGCCGTCATGGCCATCGAGCGGGTCACGTTGTACGGCGTACCGCTGATCGCCGGCCGGCAGGCCACCTACGGCTCGATCGACCCGGTCCTGGCGCGCGAGCTGTTCATCCGCCACGCCCTGGTCGAGGGCGACTGGTCAACCCAGCATGCGTTCTACGCGCACAACCGTCATCTGCTGGAGGATGCTGAGGCGCTCGAGGACCGGGTTCGCCGACGCGACATCAGAATCGACGACGAGGCGCTGTTCGACCTCTACGACGCCCGAGTCGGTCCGGAGGTTGTCTCCGCCAGGCATTTCGACAGCTGGTGGAAACAGACCCGGCGCACGAAACCGAACCTGTTGACCTTTGACGCTTCGATGCTGATCAACGCTGCTGCTGGCGCGGTGTCGGGTGATGCCTTTCCCGACGTCTGGACCTCCGGTGACCTGCGGCTGCCGTTGAGCTACCGCTTCGAGCCCGGGCTTCCCGACGACGGGGTGACTGTCGATGTGCCGGTCGCCGTGGTCAGCCAGCTGTCCGGGGACGCGCTGAGCTGGACGGTCCCTGGCATGCGTCAGGAACTGGTCACCGCGCTGCTTCGCACGTTACCGAAAACGCTGCGCCGCAATCTGGTTCCGATCCCGGACACCGCCCGGGCCATCCTGCCCACCCTTGACCCGGACGCTTCGCTGTTGCCGGCCCTGGAACGCGAGATTCTCCGGCTGACCGCGATGGAGATTCCGCCGGATGCTTGGCAGCCGGATGCGATTCCAGCCCATCTGCGGGTGACCTTCCGGATCGTCGACGAGAACGACCGGCCGCTGGCGCAAGGACGGGATCTCGCTGTGCTGCGGGATCAGGTGGCACCACGGATGCAGGCCACGCTGAACTCCGACGTCGAGGACGTGCTCCGGAGCGGCCTGCGCGACTGGACCTTCGCCGAGTTGCCCCGGACTCGGGAGATCGACCGGGGCGGATTCCGGCTGACGGTGTATCCGACGCTCGTGGATGAAGGCGACACTGCCGGCGTACGAGTAGTGGACTCGCCCTACGACCAGGCGTCGCAGATGCGGCTCGGGGTACGCCGGCTGTTGCTGTTGACGCTGCCGAGCCCGACGACCGCGCTCGGCAAGGGTCTGTCCACTCGCGACGGTCTGCTGCTGCGTCTGGGTCCGTACCCGAGCATCCAAGCCCTGGTCGAGGACTGCATCGGGTGTGCGATCGATGACCTGGTCGAGAGCCACGGAGGTCCGCCGTACGATGAAACCGGCTTTCGAGCGCTGCAAACCTTTGTCGGGCAAAATCTCCGGGCCACTGCCGCCGGGGTGCTCGAACGTGTCATCGCGACCCTGGCTGTCGCTCGGGATGTCGCCGCGGCTCTGGAGTCGGCGCCTGGCCGGCATGTCCTATTAGCGGCGATCGCGGACGTCCGTCGACAACTGAACGAGCTGATCTATCCGGGCTTCATCAGCGCCACCGGCCAGGCTCACCTGAAACACCTGGCCCGGTACCTGCGCGCCATCCTGATCCGGCTGGAGGCACTGCCGCGGGAGGCGGCTCGCGACGCGGCGTGGCAGTCGACCGTCGAGTCCCTGCGAGCGGAGTGGCAACAGCTGGTGGACACCAAGCCTGCCTCGGGCGCTCTGGACGCTGACCTGGCCGAGATCGGCTGGATGCTGGAGGAACTGCGGGTCAGCTTCTTCGCCCAACCCTTGGGGACGGCCGGCCCGGTGTCGGAGAAGCGGATCGTGCGGGCGATGGACCGCATCTCCGCCTGACCGCCGCGGTTCGTGGGCCATACCGAGTTGATCATCGGCAAACGGTGGGGTTTATCGCCCGGAAAGGCCCAATTTGCCGATGATCAACAACGACCCGCCCCCATCTGTGGCGGAACGAACCGCCGTCGGGCGGGGACTATCGGATTGTGACGGCTTCCGGGCGGGTCAGGACCGGGCGCCTGGCTGCCGTACGCCGGCCGTATCGCCGGGCTGGAAGGCGCACGAACCTGGCTCTGATCGCCGCGCTGATCGGCTCGTTCGTCAGCGGGTGGCTGGCCTTCGGAATTGGTACGCCAGTGCCTTCGGCGATCACCTCGGTGACCCACGGCGTCTTGGGCTTGGCCCTGGTCGTGCTGATCCCCTGGAAGAACGTCGTCGTCGGTCGGGCGCCACGCAAAGCCATCTTGAGCCTAATCCTGCTCGGCGTCCTGGTTCTCTGCGTCGTCGCGGGAGTCGTTGCGGTGCTGGGCGGTTTCCGGACCTACGCCGGTCTGACGCCGATGCAGTGGCACGTGGGCGCCGCGCTGATCGCCGTACCGCTGCTCGCCTGGCATGTCGTACGCCATCGCCGTCGGCAGGCACCGCGCCGCAGCGACCTGTCCCGACGATCCCTGCTCCAGACGGCGGGGCTGGCAGCGGGAGCCGGGGTGGCCTACCTCTTGGTGGAGGGCGTCGGGCGGCTGACCGGCGCCCCGGCGGCCGATCGGCGCGAGACCGGATCCCACGAGGTCGACCCAACGCAGATGCCGCTGACGATCTGGCTGTTCGATGACGTACCCGCCCTCGACCCTGCCAGCCATGAGGTCACCGTTGACGGGCAGCCGTACACGAATCCGGTTCTGTCCCAACAGCCGACGGCAACGGAGTTCGTGGCCACCCTCGACTGTACGAACGGCTGGTACGCGCGAGCCACCTGGCGCGGCGTACGCCTGGCGGACTTGCTCGAACCAACCCGCGTCCGCGCCGCAAGCAGCATCCGGGTGACCAGCACGACCGGGTACGCCCGCAGGTTTCCAGCCGGCGACGCAAGGGAACTCTGGCTGGCAACGGAACTGAACGGGCGGCCGCTCACTCCTGGACATGGCGCCCCCGTCCGCCTGGTCGCTCCCGGTCGACGCGGTTTCTGGTGGGTCAAGTGGGTCGACGCGGTCGAACTGAGCGACGACCCCTGGTGGTGGCAGTCCCCCTTCCCCACCCAATAGCGCCTGGACGTTATGCGCATAACCCCCGGATTCGGGCCCCCTTTTGGGACACTGTGCGCATAACGTCCGGACCTGCGCCCCGCGGTTGAGGGCGATGTCGGTCGACCTAGGGTTGGGACTGGCGGCGCTGGCCCAACTCTGACCGCGGTTCCTCTAGCCGGACTTTCTCCGGAGAATGTCACTTCTGCCGCCCGCTTGACCGCACATTCTCCGGAGAAAGTCCGGTTTGGCAGTTGCGCGCGCCCCGAGTTGCGCCGCCGTCGGGGATCATCGGCGAGTGATCTTCCATATCTGTTCCGACCAGGAATGGCAGCGCGCTCGGGTCACCGGCAGCTACGCCCCTGAGGCGTTCCCGGCTGACGGCTTCGTGCACTGCTCGGACCCGGGCACGGTGCACCTGCCGGCCGACTATCTCTATAAGGGCCGCGCCGATCTGGTGCTCCTCCAGATCGATCCTGCGCGGTTGCTGGAACCGGTCCGATGGGAGCCAGGCGATGCCGAGGATCCGGCCGGTCCCTGGTTCCCACACGTCTACGGGTCGGTCAACGTCGATGCGGTTGTCGCCGTTCACCCGTTCCAGCCCAACGCCGGCGGTCACTTCACGCCGGTCCAGCCGGAGCCGGTGACGCCGGTACGCGACTCGAGCACGTGACGCGAAACCCGCCTATCGACAATCCGCAGCCGATCCGCCGCGTCAACGGTGCCTCGTCGCGGAACGGGGCGGCGCGGCACCAGGTCCGTCAGGGGGTCGCGGCAGCGTAGGAGTCGGCGAAGGCCAACACATCGGCGACATAGCTGGGCGAACGGTTGTACCTGGTGATCGCATCGGTCAGCTGAGCCCGATCGGTGAGATCGACCGGCACCGTGCCGCACAGGAAGGCCGCGGCACCGAGGGTCGCGTCGAAGATGTTGTGCGGATCGTTCGTACCGTCGTCGTTTCCGTCCCTGCCCCACCGCTGCCAGGTCTCCGGGAGGAACTGCATCGGACCGACGGCCCGGTCGTACTCCAGATCGCCGTCCAGAACGCCGGTGTCGGTGTCCGGGAACGGTGTGACATTGCCGCCGACCCCGGATCCGTCCAGCCGCGGCCCGATCACCGGCGGTGTGATGTCGCCATTGGCCGCCAGCACCCGCCCGCCGGCATGGGCTGACTCCACCGCACCGATGCCGGCCAGGATGTGCCAGCTCATCCCGGCACAGTCCGGTGCCAATGCGGGGACTCGGGTCGCGGCGTTGACGTAGGACTGCATGACCAGCGGCGTCATCGGCCGGGCCTCGGCGGCACCCGCGCGCCTGGAGTCCGCTTCGCCCACACCCAGCAGGTTGCCGGAGATGACGGCCAGCACACCGACCAGGCCTACGCCGAGGAGAACGCGCAGCCACCGGGTCACTCCCCCCACTGTACGAGCGCCCGTCTGTAGCTCCAGCGTCGAACCCATTTCGTGGTGATCTTGACCTTATGGTGGCGACACGCCGAACGAATCGTTCAGAAACCGCAAGAAGGTCAAGATCACGGAGGAGCTGGTGGCCGGGGAGGCGAGAGCGCCCGGGGTCGGCTCAGCGCAGCAGCGCGGGGAAAGGGTTGTGCTCGGTTGTCCAGGTGTGCACTCGTACGGCCTTGCCGATCTCGATCCGCGGAATCTGACCCCCTCCGACGACGCGAACCGAGCAGCTGACGCCGAGCCGGTCCTTCAGCGCCGCGGCCACGGTCTTGCCGAGAGCGTCCGCCGGCTCACGGCCGAGTCCGTCGCCCGGTCGGCGGCGCTGGCCGTCGGTCGCCTCCCGGCCGAGTCCTTCGTCCGGCGCCTCGCCCAGATCGTCGACCGCCGGCTCGGCCAGGACGAGCACCGAGGGCATCTCGGCGCGTTGGTCGATCACGATCGCGTACGACGTACCGATGCCCTCGTCCCCGAGGAGTACGGCCTCGATCTCGGACGGGTAGACGTTCACGCCCCGGATGACGATCATGTCGTCGCGCCGGCCCAGAATCCGCGACATCCGGACCAACGTCCGCCCGGTTCCGTCCGGCTCGCGGTAGAGCGCAGCCAGGTCCCCAGTCCGGTAGCGCAGGACCGGCAAAGCCTCCTTGGTCAGCGTCGTGAAAACCAGTTCGCCGACCTCACCGTCGGCTACCTCGCGCCCGGTCTCGGGATCGAGACACTCGACATAGAAGTGGTCCTCGTTGACGTACAGCTTGTGATCGGACTCCGCGGTCTCGAACGCGACCCCCGGACCGACGACCTCGCACAGGCCGTAGATGTCCAGCGCGGTCAGCCCGAGCCGCGCCGACAGCTGGGTGCGCATCGACTCACTCCATGGCTCCGCGCCGAAGATCCCGGCCTTTAGCGAGTTGTCCTGCGGCGCGACACCTAGAGCGGCAAGAGCATCGGCCAGCGTAGCCGCGTACGACGGTGTGCAGACCAGGATCTCCGGCTCGAGGTCCAAGATCAGCTGGACCTGTCTAGTTGTCTGCCCGCCAGAGATGGGTACGACGTTGGCGCCCAATGCCTCCGCGCCACCGTGCAAGCCCAGCCCACCGGTGAACAGTCCGTACCCGTACCCGTTGTGGACCATCGTTCCCGGCCCCGCACCCGCGCCGGCGAGCACCCGCGCGTTGACCTGCCGGAACACATCGAGGTCGTTCTCGGTGTAGGCGACGATCGTCGGCCGCCCGCTGGTGCCGCTGGTGGCATGGATCCGACGTAGCTCCGAACGCGGTACGGCAATCGCCTTGAGCGGGTACTGATCCCACAGGTCCGGCTTGCTGATCGTCGGAATAGCCCCGAGGTCGTCGATGGAGACGTCCTCGTCCACATCGGACAGTTGGCGAGCATAGAAGTCGTTGACGCCCTTGAGTCGCCGCACCTGTGAGCGCAGCCGCTCGGTCTGCAGGCTACGGCGTTCCTCGACGGGCATCGACTCTGCGAACCGATCGAACATCAGCGAACCTCCGCAGCGGCGGGAGACCGGGACGGCGCAAGACCGTGCATGACCAAGGCCACCACCGCATCCGGGATGTCGGGCGCTTCCATGCCGCTCTCGGGGCGGTACCACTCGCTCACCGAGTTCACCAAACCGAAGATCAGCCTGGTCGTCAGCGGCGGGTCCAGCGCACAGGTCACCGATCCTTCCTTCTCGGCGTGCGCCACCAACTCGACCACCCGCGCCTCGAACTCCCGGCGGCGTTGCAGCGCAGCGCGTTCGACGGCGGAATTGCCGCGTACCCGGAGGAGGAGTGTCACGTAGGGCAGCTCATGCATCAGTGTCTCGACCGATCGCCGTACGACGCCGGCCAGCTGATCCAGGGCGCTGTCCTGGGGATCGATGCTGTCGAGAATGCCGGACATCGCGGTCAGGGCGCGGTTCAGCGCCCTCTCCAAGAGGTCTTCCTTGCCCGTCACGTGGTGGTAGATCGACGACTTTCCGATCCCCGCGGCGGCAGACAGGTGCTCCATCGTCGTACCGTCGTACCCGCGCGTGTTGAAGACGCTGACCGCGACGGCCAGCAGCGACTCGGGGTCGTACGGGCGCCGCTGACCTGCCTTGAGCCGACGCGGCGCGGTCATCCGAGTCACAGTGCCACAAGGACTGTTCGAATGGATGTACGGAGGGGGTCTCGCATCCGACATGCATTTGTTGATGGTCGGATTCTGGGCAACGGTATGGCTTGCCGCGCGCGGTGAAAGGGCTTGGGCATGCGGAATGTAATCGGGATCCGAGACCTGAGCGGGCACACGGGCAGCGGCCGGGCGGCTGTCGTCGTCCTTGGCCACCCCCCCGAGCCAGGCGCCAGGCCGGAGATCGGCCGGCGTACGGACGTGACCCTGGTGACCGACAACCTCCCGGCGCGGGTCTACCACGACGCGGCGGGTCTGCTGCCCGCTGAGGCGTCGGCGCTGGTCTCCAGGGTCGAGCGGGCAACCCTGCGGGCCGCGGACGATGTCCTGGCCGGGTTGCTTGCATGCGCCAAACGTGGCGAGGCGGTACTGGCTCTGCCGATCGATCCCGTCGAGGCACATGAACTGCCCCCAGTGGCCGACCTCGTCGCCTCGCACTCGCTGATGCATGTGGCTGAGACCGCCCTTTATCGGGACGCTTGGCTCGCCGCGGCCGCTGAGCACGGCCTCGTGGTGCACCGATACCAACCGGCCACCGTCCGCACCGAGCTGGCCCACCTGGCCCGGGCCGGCCAGACCGAGGTGGACGAGCAGTTGCTGGAGTGGGGCCAGCGGGTCGGCCGGCCGTGGCGACGCGAGCACAAGGAGGCCGCACTCGGCGCCTGGCTAGCCAGCCTGGTGTCGATCCGGCGCTGACTCAGGACGCCGTTAGGCCGATAAGGTCGACGGTCGTGCTCATCGCGTAGTCGAAGAACGGTTCGGTGGGATCGAGGCTGCCGACGAAGTGCCCGTACAGCTCCAAACTGACCATGCCGAGCAGCTGGCTGAATCCGTAGAACATCTGGGCCAGCACCAGTTCTGGAACGTCAGCAGCGAATTCGTCGGTCACCGAACGCAATTGGGCCTCCAGTCTGGAGGCCAACGGTGGTCGTCCCTGCGCCGGTCCAGCGATCAGCGCTTGGGCGGCGCCGGCGTCGCGCACTACGTCCAGGAAGAGCAGCATCACCCGTGCCGCCGGCTCGATCGTCTCCTTCGGCGCCAGGTAGCCCGGGACTGGCGAGCCGTAGATCAAGGCGTACTCGTGCGGATGCGCGAGCGCCCAACGGCGCACTGCCCGACAGGTCACCAGCCAGCGGCGCCGGTGTTCTGCCCGTCCGACCCGGGCCTGTGCGGCGGCTCCGGCGTCGGCCAAGGAGCCATAGGCCTCGAGAATCAACGCGGTGAGCAGCTCGTCGCGGCTGGGGAAGTAGCGATAGAGCGCTGAGGACACCATGCCGAGTTCCCGGGCGACCGCGCGCAGGGACAGCCCGGCAGCCCCGTGCTCGGCCAGTTGGTCACGCGCGGCTCTCAGGATCTCCGCCGTGACTTCGGTACGGGCACGCTCCCGCGCCATACGGATGGCAGCCATCGGCACATGATCGCATCAATTGGATGTCACTGGTTACAAATGAGAGCACCGCTCTTGCCGTTTACGTGCGGTGCGTGCATGCTGATCCTATTCGAGAGCACCGCTCTCGTGACCGGAGACGAGGATGCGATGGAAGAGTCCGCGCACTACCAGCCGCCAGGATGGTTGACCCGACACATCCTGAACCGCGGGATCGCTCGACTGACCCGGATGGGCGTGAGCGTCGCGGGTTCGCGGGTGTTGCGGGTCCGCGGCCGAGTGAGCGGCCAGATCCGCGCCAACCCGGTGAACGTGCTGAGCTTGGACGGCGAGCGCTACCTCGTGGCTCCACGGGGGCACACCGATTGGGTACGCAATCTGCGGGCTGCCCGCACTGGCGAATTAGTCGTCGGCCGGCGTGTGAGACCTTCACCGCGACCGAGGTAGCCGGCCGCGCACACCAGGCACACCTGACCGCTGAGCCTGCCGCTGCGCAGGCCGAAGAGCAGACCGCTGAACAGGCCGATGAGCAAACCGACGCCTTGCTGATCACCGTCCTGCGTGCCTACCTACGACGCTGGAAGTGGGAGGTCGGCCAGTTCTTCGCCGGCGTCGGACCGGACTCGACCGACTCCGAGCTGCTCTCGATCGCACCAAGGCACCCGATTTTCCGGATCCAAACGCTGAGTTGATGAGCGGATCGATCGAAGTCGCCGGCGGCACAGCGTAGTGCTCGTATTCCTGAGCGAGCTCGCGATGTTGGCTGGACTAGCCTTCCTCGGGGCGACGACGGGCGATGGCCCCTGTCGCTGATGGGCGGCACAGCTCTCGGTGTCGTCGCGATCGGGCAGCCGCTGCCCGGCATCACCTTTGGGCTGGTCGGAATCGTCAGCATGATCGCCGCATTCCGGCTCACCGGAAACAACTGAGGCACGCTCAGCCACGGGCAGGACGGGCCATACGGGCGTAGCGGGCGGGCGGTTCGCCGACCACCGCGGTGAAT
Organism: Geodermatophilaceae bacterium; assembly: GCA_013811805.1. GTDB lineage: Bacteria > Actinomycetota > Actinomycetes > Mycobacteriales > Geodermatophilaceae > JACCQS01. The sequence goes on from JACCUM010000244.1 coordinate 15,448, forward strand.
TCCCGGATCAGATGCGCCTGGTCGCTGTAGCCGAGTTCGGCGGCCAGCAACGCCCAATCGACGTCCTCGCCCGAGGCGGCGCGACCGGCGACCTCGTGCAGCCGATAGCAGCAGATCACCCACTTGGGCCCGATCCCGACGTAGTCGGTGAACAACCGCTGCAACCGCCGTACGCCGATCCCGTACCGCCGTGCCACCGCATCGACCCGGGTCAACTCGACGTCGTCACGGATGCCGTTCGTGATCTCGGCGACTTGGTCGACGAGCGGATCGATCGGCGGTACGAGCGGGCCGAGCATCTCGTCGGCGGTTGCGGCTGCGCTGGCCGCCGACGCGGCCGAGGCGACTCGGTCATGCCAGTCGGTCACGTCGACCGCAAAGTGCTCCTCGATCGGCACCTCTCGGTCAGTGAACATGGAGACCGGCCCGGTCAGGAACGGCCGCAGGCCGCCGGGCCGGAACCGTACGCCGAGGACGCGGCCCGTACCGCTGAGCGCCTCGGCGAAGTCGGACTTCGTCATGATGCCGGTGATCCGAGCCTTGCGCGGCTCGATAGACAGGTGCACCGAGGGGCTGGGCAGCACCCGCTGGATGTGGTCGGGGCGGCCGGTCAGCTCCCACTCGATGACCCAGTGGTAGTCGACGAAGGGCGCCAGGGCCGGGGTCGGGTCGTGCCTGGTCAGGGTAAAGGCCGCACCGGCGCCGGCATGCGGGCGCAGGATCGCTCGGGCGTTATCGGCCGCCGACGTGCTGCTCATCACGGCCAGCTTCGTCCCCGTCGGATCAGCCGGAATCTGGGGGCCGCCGCCGACCGGCTCGGGCCGATGATCGTGAGCGCTGGAGGTGCGATAATCGCTGCACTTGAGGCGCTCATGATCATGGAAACCTGGGCCAGCCATGGGCCTGGTCCGGCGGCGATCCGGGACCACTTGGGGCCTCGCTCGTACCCGTACGCCGGCCTGCTGCCTACGATGCTGAGGAAGTCACCGTCGCCTTCGCCGCAACCGCAAGGAGTTCTGATCCACATGACCGCAATCGCCACGCAGTCCTCGGTCGACGTACAGGTCCTGCGCGAGATCTACGTCGGAGGCGCCTGGGTCCCGTCGACCAATGACGCGCTGATCGATGTCCACAACCCCTACACCGAGCAGGTCATCGCGCGGGTCCCGGCCGGATCGGCCGAGGACGTCGACGCAGCCGTCTCTGCTGCCCGCCGGGCCTTCGAGACATGGTCGCAAACGCCGGTCGGTGAGCGTGCGGCCTACCTCAACCGGGTCGCCGACCTGCTCACCGAGCGCACCGACGAACTCGCTGCGGTGATCACCTCCGAGCTCGGGATGCCGCTCAAGATGGCGAAGCTGATCCAACTCGGTACTCCGATCGGCACGCTGCGGACCTACGCCAAGCTGGCCGAGGACTTCGCCTGGGAGACCGAGGTCGGCAACTCGCTGATCGTCCGGGAGCCGATCGGCGTTGTGGCCGCGATCACGCCGTGGAACTACCCGCTGCACCAGGTCGTGGCCAAGGTCGCACCGGCACTGCTGGCCGGAAACACGGTTGTGCTCAAGCCGAGCGAGGTCGCTCCGTTGATCTCGTACGAGTTCGCCCGGATCCTCGACGAGGTCGGCCTCCCTGCAGGTGTGTTCAACCTGATCAGCGGCGCCGGCCCGGAGATCGGCCAGGCCCTGGTCGGTCACCCCGACGTGGACATGGTCAGCTTCACCGGGTCGGGCCGCGCCGGTCGGGAGATCTCGGCGACTGCTGCGCAGACTGTCAAGCGGGTCGCTCTGGAGCTGGGCGGCAAATCCGCCTCGGTCATCCTGGACGACCTGGACAACGAGGCCTTCGCGAAGGCGATCAAGTCCTCGGTCGGGCAGTGCTTCACCAACGCCGGCCAGCGGTGTACGGCGTTCAGCCGCATCCTCGTACCGGGCGAGCGCCTGGACGAGGCGCTGACCGCCGCTGCCAAAGCCGCTGAATCACATGTCACCGGCGACCCGATGACCGAGGGAACTCGGTTGGGGCCCTTGGTGTCCGAGGCACAGCGCGATCGGGTACGCGGGTTCTTGGACCGCGCGGTCGCCGACGGTGCCCGCGTGGTGACCGGTGGCCCGGAAGCGCCGGAGGGTGTCGAGTCCGGTTACTTCGTCTCGCCGACGGTGCTCGCCGACGTCGACCTGGATTCCGAGATCGCCAAGGAGGAGGTCTTCGGCCCGGTCACCGTCGTCCTGCCGTACTCCACCATCGACGAGGCGGTCCGGATCGCGAACGACACGCAGTACGGGCTGGCCGCCGGAGTGTACGGCGCCGATGGCGACGCCGCGGTGGCCGTGGCCAAGCGGCTCCGCGCCGGCCAGGTCGATGTCAACAACGGCCGGTGGAACTGGATGGCGCCCTTCGGTGGATACAAGCAGTCCGGAAACGGCCGGGAGTTCGGTACCGCCGGGCTCGAGGAGTTCCTGGAGATCAAGGCAGTTCAGAGATGACCGTGTCCTTCTTCGCCCTCTATCGGACGCCTCCGGATGCCGACGCCTTCGACTCGGCGTACTTCGGTACGCACGTGCCGATCGTCGCGGGCACGCCCGGTCTGCTGGAGAACAAGGTGCACCGGGTCAAGCGCCAACTCGTTGGCGAACCGGCCTATTACCTGGTCGCCGAGCTGGTTTTTGCTGACGCGGAGTCGATGAAGGCGGCCTTCAAGTCCCCGGAATGGGGCGCTTCCGGTGCGAACCTGCAGGAGTGGGGCGGGATGGACCTGGTCACGATGTTCACGACCGACGGGCCGGACGCCATCGGCTGAGTCGACGGAGCGCCGGTCGCCCCTCGCGCGAAGTTGATCATCGGCGAGATGGGGGTTTCCCCCGCGAGAACCCCCTGATTTGCCGATGATCAACGGGAAGGGTCGGTGCCGTGGCGCAGGATGGTCATGTGCAGTCCCGTCCGGACGTGACTGGCGAGCTGTCCTCAGGAGGCACGCTCGACACGGTGGCCTTTGCCGCCGTACCGACCCCGGTCGGGGACGTCCTGGTTGCGGTCACCGAGTCGGGGGTGGCAGCGACGCACTTCCGGGACAGCCCCGACGTACGGTCTCGGATCGCTGCACGGATCGGGCTTGCGGTGGTCGACGATCCGGTTCGAACCGACCTGGTCCGTACGGAGTTGGCGGCGTACTTCACCGGTTCGCTGCGTGAGTTCACCGTGCCGCTGGACTGGCGGCTGATGTCGGCGGCCCAGCGCCTGGTGCTGGGGAAGCTCTGCGAGACCGTGCGCTTCGGACAGGTCGTGACCTACGGCGAGCTGGCCAAGCGGTGCGGGTCGACGATCCCGGCGCGCGGCATCGGTTCGATCATGGGCAGCAACCCGATTCCGATCCTCGTGCCCTGCCATCGGGTGGTGGCCGGAAACGGGTTGGGCGGGTTCAGCGGTGGGGACGGCGTCGAATCCAAGCAGGCGCTGCTCGCTCTCGAGGGCCAACTCCCGGCCGGACTCTGGTAGCCGAGAACGACCCGCCCCGCCGTCGGCGTGGCAGCTGCTCATTGGGGCGGCTGCCCGACCCGTGAGCCGAAAGTCGATGCTGATTGGTTTACGTGCTCGCCTCGGCTGCATGATCATGAGCGCCCAGGGTGCAGCCGCACTGGACCTCAGGCGCTCACGATCTCGGTCCCGTGCCTCGGGGCTGAGTCTCGGGGCTGGGTCTCGGCGCCGGACCTCGGTGCTGAATCGGGCTTGGTCTCGGTGCTGTCACGTCGTCGACGGCTACCTCGTCGTACTGACGACGGCCCGATCGGCGGGCTGCACACACGTGCTGGAGGCACCCCGTGGCCCGTATCCCGCTCGCCCTGGAGGACCGTACGAAGCGGCCGTCGTTCCTGACCCTGGGAGCCCTCGGTTATGCCACCAAGAGCTACGGCGCTGAACTCGACAGCGCGTTGGTGATGAGCCATCATCCCGGCGTCTTCTGGCCATGGGCGCTGATGGAGATGGCCGGACAGCGCCGACGCAGCGTGCTGCCCGAGCACCTCGATCACCTGGTCGTCTTCGTCACCGCCGTGCACCTGGGCTGTTCGTGGTGCGTCGACTTCGGCGCGTCGCTGTGGGAGCGCAAGCGGTTGGACCCGGCGACGCTGAAAGAGGCCGCACGCTGGCGTTCGTCGGACGCCTTTGATGCCGACCAGCGGGCGGCGTTCGGGTACGCCGAGGCGGTCAGCGGTGAGCTGTCCGCGGTCTCCGACGAGCTGGTCGCCGACCTGCGGGAACGGTTCGGCGATGCGGGCGTGGTGGAACTGACGTACCTGATCGCGTTGGAGAACATGCGGGCCCGGTTCAACAGCAGCCTGGGCCTGCACTCGCAGGGCTTCAGCACCGGCGATGCCTGCGTCGTCCCGCTCCCAGCACGCGCCGCGGTGTCCCGCCAGATTGCCCAGAAGTGACTTTCTCCGGAGAAAGTGCGGTCTGGGCGCCCCCTGGAGTGACTTTCTCCGGAGAAAGTGCGGTCTGCGAAGCAGAGGCGGCGAGGTAGCGGGTTCAGCGGAACCGGGTCAGCTTGGCTGGGGCGAGTACGGCGTACATGGCGACGATCTGGCGACCGCGAAGGCTGAAGGTGTACGCAGAGATCGGGGCAATTCCCACCCCTGCCCCGGCGCGCCTCCGGCTCCGGCCCGACCGCCCGACCCGCGGCTCGGCGCTGTCCACCCGGACCAGGAAGCCCGGATCACCGTTGACCAGGACCGGCGCGACGCTCGCGCCCTGCCCGTACCGCGCGACGAGTCCGGTCAGGAACCCAGCGACCTTGGCGGCACCCACGACCGGTCGTCGGGCCGCGGTGACCTCGCCGGCACCGTCGCTGGTGAGCACCACAGCCGGCGCCAGCAGTCGGGCCAACCGATCGATGTCCCCGGCGAACAGCGCGGTGGACATCTCGCCGAGCACCGACCATGCCAGTTCGGCCGACTGGCGCGGCACCGGGTCGGCCTCGCTCAGCCGCCGCCGTCCTCGGGAGGCGTGCTGCCGGGCATTACTGACCGAACAGCCGAGCACGTCGGCGATATCGGTGAAGTCCAGGGCGAGTACGTCGTGCAGGACGACGGCCAGGCGTTGCTCCGGGGTGAGTTCGTCGAGCAGGACCAGAAATGCCATCCGTACCGACTCGTCCTGGACCAGGACGTCGAGCGGGTCCGACCCCGGGCCGCTGGCACCGACAACGGTGGTTGCACCTCCACCGCCGCTGCCTCCGACGCCGCGGCTGCCCAAGCCGCCACCGCCGGCTGTGACGGGCGCCGCGGTGATCAACGGTTCGGGCAGCCACGGCCCGACGTAGGTCTCGCGCCGTACCCGGGCCGAACGCAGATGATCCAACGACAGCCGCCCGACGACCCGGGTCAGCCAGGCTCGCGGGTCGACCACCTCATCGGCGTGCTCCGCCCACCGCGGCCACGCCTCGGCCACCAGGTCCTCGGCATCGGCCCAGCTGCTGGTCAGTCGATAGGAGACGCCGAGCAGATAGCCGCGCTGCTCGGCGAAGATCTCCGCCGCACGCTCTGCTTGCACAAGTCCCACCTTCCCGTACCCGTACCTCCGCGCAGCGCCGACGGCGGCATGGCGCATGCCGTACCCAATGGACGAGACAGCCGACCCGTACGTGACGCGGCCCTTGCCTACCGGGTGTCGAGACCCGCTGGCTAGGCGACCGGCATGTCGGCACACGGAGTAGGCAAAGGCGGCTCGGGTGGCGGAGCAGACCCGCGGCCCGGCTGGCGGGGTGTTCGATCCGTGGCCGGGCGCTGGGCAGGATGAGGCCATGTATCCCGAGAGAGTCGTAGTTGTCGGCGGCGGAACGATGGGCGCCGGCATCGCGCAGTCTTTCGCCACCGTCGGCTCGACAGTGACGGTGATCGAGGCGAGCCAGGAGTTCACCGCCACCGCCCGCGACCGGCTGAACACAGGGTTGGTCAAAGCACAGGAACGGGGCAAGATCGACTCTGCCGCCGCTGTTCTTGCACGGATTGACGTACGTACGGGCGCACTGCCGACCGATGCGGAACTCTATGTCGAAGCCGTACCCGAAGATATCACGATGAAAATTGATGTGCTGCAACGCATCTCGTCCGCTGCTGGGCTGGAGGCGATGCTCGCGACGAACACCTCGTCGTTGCCGATCACCGAGCTTGCCGCCGCCGTGACGGATCCGGGACGCTTTGTCGGAATGCACTTCTTCAACCCGGTACCGGCCAGCGTCCTGGTCGAGCTCATCCGCCACGACGGTACGACCGACGCGGTGATCGAGCGGGCCCGCGGCTGGATCACCGCACTGGGCAAGGAATCCATCCTCGTCCGGGACACTCCCGGTTTCGCCACCAGCCGGCTCGGCGTCGCAGTCGGGCTCGAGGCGATCCGGATGCTCGAAGAGGGCGTCGGAAGTGCCGAGGACATCGACACGGCGATGCGGCTGGGCTACCGGTGGCCGATGGGTCCGCTGCGGCTCACGGACCTGGTGGGCCTCGACGTACGGCTCGGTATCGCCGAGCACCTGACGGCGACCCTGGGCGATCGGTTCGCTCCGCCGGAGTTGTTGCGCGACAAGGTGGCACGTGGAGAGCTGGGGGCCAAGTCAGGCAAGGGCTTCTTCGCGTGGCCGAGCCGCGACTAGTCACGCACGACGTCCGGTTTTCGGCCCCGATTCTGGGACGTTATGCGCATAACGGCCGGTTTTTGGCCCGATTCTGGGACGTTATGCGCATAACGGCTCATTGCACGGTTTGTCGGATGATCGGGCGCAGTTCGGCGGGCGGGCAGGTCTGCGGGTCGTCGAGGTAGATCTCGTGGTGTCGTCCCGGCAGCCGCGACGTGTCCGGGTTCTCGCCCGCCGGCAGCACAAGGGTCCACCGACAGGTGTCCTTGTCGCTGGACAGCTCGAAGTCGTCGCGGCCATCCTGGGGTCCACAGACCCTCGAGCGGCAGGTCGGCACTGCCCGTAGCGGCGTAGAGCCTCCGCACCGCCCTGCCGAAGTCCGCCGACTCAGGGGATCCGATCCCGTCGAGCATGAAGACCTGGCGAGCGGGTACGTCGACGAGCCGGGGGTCGCCGTGGGCAGGTCGATCCCGGAGGGCTGGGCCGGAATCTCGGGTCACGGCGGTCGAGGTCTCCGCCGACTCGGTGGAGGTAACGGGCGCGGATGGTGCGTCATGAAGTGTCATGCCAGAAGACTGTGTGGTCTCCCCTTGGGGGAGAGGCAAGACCGACCCGGACGATGTTTTCAGACGTTTGTATGATCGTGAGGCGCCGTGGGTGCACCGCCACAGCGGCTGAAGCGCTCATGATCTTCGTCCGATCAGCCCTCGCGTTCTTCCAGCAAGGCAAGATGTGCCGGCAGTTTCTGGATTTCGCCCTCGACAGTGCGCCGAGCCATCCGGGCGTAACTGGACCGACTCATGGCCGCCGCCAGCCGGCTGCGCAGACGCGGTGTCACCTGAACGCTGATCGTCACCAGCGTGGTGTCTTGACTGGCCGGGGCCATTTCGACGCAGACCACGACGGTTTCGCTGGCGGCCTCGAGCCGGGTGGCAACCGTTTGCTGCGGCGCCCAGTCGACGATCTCGCCGGCCATTCCTCCCTCGGCCGAGGGCATCCCGTCGGTTTGCGCGGCGTGGCCGGAGAAGGCGCGGAACTTCGTACCGGCTTCGAGATCCCCTGGACTGTCCACGATTACCGAGACGTCGCAAACCGAGCAGTACGGCAGCAGACTCGCCATCGCCGACCAGACATGCTCGACCGGATAGGCCACCTCGCGAACTGCCGACGCCCGGTGCGGCTGGCTCGATGTGTCTCGCATGGCCGGCCGAGCCTAATGCGCGCAGCGGTTCAGGGCCGGTCGAAGACTTCGGATCCATAAGCATCATCAAGGCGTCGGGGCGTGCGGGCGGCCCTCTGGGAGCAGACTGCGTACATGAGCCGCCCGTTTCAGCAGGTCGATGTCTTCACCGATACGCCCTATCGCGGCAATCCGGTCGCCGTCGTTCTGGACGGCCAAGGTCTGAGCGCCGAGGAGATGCAGCGTTTCGCGCACTGGACGAACCTTTCCGAGACGACGTTCGTCCTGCCGCCTACCGAGCCGCGCGCCGACTACCGGGTACGGATCTTCACCCCGGTTGCCGAACTCCCGTTCGCCGGGCACCCGACACTGGGCACCTGCCACGCTTGGCTGGCCGCCCGACATGCTGCCCGCGCGGGTACTCGTGCCGATGCCCGGGGCGAGAACAACTCTGATGGCGAGGACATCGTGCAGCAGTGCGCTGCCGGGCTGGTCCGGATTCGCCGAACCGCTCACGGACTCGCTTTCGCCGCGCCGCCGTTGCTGCGCGACGGGCCGGTCGACGACGCGCTGCTGGGGCGAATCGCCTCCATGCTGGGCATTGCGCGACCCGACATCGTGGACGCCCAATGGGCCGACAACGGACCGGGATGGGTGGGTGTTCTGCTTGAGAGCGCCGACGCGGTGCTCGCCCTGCGGCCAGGCTTTATCGATCTCGAGCTGGGTGTCGTGGGTCCGTACCCACCAGGATCGCCGTACTCCTTCGAGGTACGCGCGTTCTTCCCCAAAGACCATGCCACCGTGGAGGATCCGGTCACCGGGAGCTTGAACGCCTCGCTCGCAGGATGGCTGCTGAGGACCGGTCGGGCAACCGCCCCGTACGTCGTCAGCCAAGGAACGGCCCTGGGTCGCGCGGGACGCGTCCACGTCTCGGTCGACGTCGATGGAGCCGTCTGGGTCGGTGGCGGCACCGTGACGTGCATCGCCGGACGACTCGAGATGTAACTGATCCTGCTGAACTCGTTCGACTGAGAGGACCTTGCAACGCTGGGTGCCAGCTGGGCGCATGCCGGACCAGCACGCTGGCCGAGGGTCAGACCGTAGTGGTGCTCCGTTGGATTGCCGGAACTTGCGCAGCCACCTGAATTAGGTAAGCCTTACCTTCGTCGTCTCATTCGGAGGTGCTCGGTGGATCAGGCATTCCTCGCCAGCTATTTGATCGGGCTCCGCGAAGGACTCGAGGCCACCCTGGTGGTCAGCATCTTGATCGCCTACCTGGTCAAGTCCGATCGCCGGCGACAGCTGCCGCCGGTCTGGCTCGGCGTGGCCGTGGCGGTTGCGCTCAGCGTCGGTTTCGGGGGACTGCTGACCTTCACCCAGACCAGCGTGTTGTCGGACTTCCGCTCCCGGGAGCTGTTCGAGGCGATCACCTCGGTCATCGCCGTCGCGCTGGTGACCTGGATGATCTTCTGGATGCGCCGTACCGCCCGGGCGCTCAAAGGCCAGCTGCAAGGCAAGCTCGAACAAGCGGTCGGACTGGGTACGGCCGCGGTGGCGGGCCTCGCGTTCGTCTCCGTCGTACGCGAAGGCCTGGAGACCGCACTGCTGTTCTTCTCCGCAGTACAGGGCGCGACGACGTCCACCGCCCCGCTGCTGGCCATCGCTGCCGGCCTGCTGACCGCGATCGCGATCGGATTCGGGCTGTACGCCGGTGCGGTCCGGATCAACCTCGGCACCTTCTTCACCTGGAGCGGGGTCGCCCTGATCTTCGTGGCTGCCGGAATCTTCAAGTACGGCATCCACGACTTCCAGGAGGCCGAGGTCCTACCCGGCCTGAACACACTGGCTTTCGACATCTCCGGGACGCTGGATCCGAACTCCTGGTACGGCGCCGCGTTGGCCGGGATGTTCAACATCACGGCGGCACCGTCGGTCCTGGAGATGATCGCCTACCTCGGGTACCTGATCCCGGTACTCGCGTTCTTCCTCTGGCCGCGCGCGACTAAACCCGCCCCAGCCAGGACCAACGCACCCGAGCCCGTTGCCACCGCTGCGGCGCCAGCCGTCAGCAGGACATGACCACCCCGTCGTTGCCTCGCACCCCGTTGCCGCTTGGAGATCCTTTGATGACCCGAAACTTGCTCGTACGGCTGGGCCTGGCCACTGCCGGTGCCCTGGTGCTCGCCGGATGCAGCGGCGGCGGTTCCGGTGGCGGCGGTGCGGCCGGAGGCGAGGCAGGTCTGATCGCAGTGGCGGCCAGTGACGATTCCTGCGACGTTGACGTCGCCGAACTGCCGGCGGGTACGCACACGTTCGCGGTGACCAACAACGGCAACCGGGTCACCGAGTTCTACGTCTACGCCGAGGGCGACCGGGTCATGGGCGAGGTCGAGAACATCGCGCCCGGTCTGACCCGTGAGCTGATCGTCGAGCTCGCAGCCGGCGACTACCAAACCGCTTGCAAGCCAGGGATGATCGGCGACGGCATCCGGAACGATCTGACCGTCACCGGCGAGGCAGAGCGGCTGACCGAGGACGAGCTGCTCGCCCAGGCAACCGAGGACTACTCCCGGTACGTACAGAGCCAGACCGTCGCCTTGACCGAGAAGAACGACGAGTTCGTCGCCGCGATCCTGGCCGGCGATATTCCCGGCGCCAAGGCGCTGTTCCCGGTCGCCCGTACGTACTGGGAGCGGATCGAACCGGTCGCAGAGATCTTCGGCGACCTCGACCCCGCCATCGACGGCCGCGAGGGCGACCAGGCCGAAGGCGAAGAGTTCACTGGCTGGCACCGGCTGGAATACGACCTATGGGTGCTCGGTGACGTCTCGCAGTCCGGGCCGATCGCGGAGAAGTTGCAGGTCGACGTCGCCGAAGTCGTGGAGCTGGCCAACACCACCGAGCTGTCGCCGATTCAGCTGGCCAACGGAGCCAAGGAACTGCTCGACGAGATCGCCACCGGCAAGATCACCGGCGAAGAGGACCGCTACTCGCACACCGACCTATGGGACTTCGCGGCCAATCTCGAGGGCTCGGAGGCTGCCGTACAAGCGCTGCGTCCGGCACTCGAGGAACGCGATCCGGAACTGGTCGTCGCGCTGGACACCGAGTTCGCGGATGCCACGGCCGCGCTCGAGGTGCACCGTTCCGGCGACGGCTGGCAGTTCCACGACCAGCTCAGCGCGGACCAGCTGCAGGCGCTCTCCGACGCGATCAACGCATTGGCCGAAGAGGTCAGCCAGGTTGCTGGGGTGATCGCCGGATGACCGATCTGGATTGGAAAAGGTGATGAGCGAGGAAACGCGGGCTGCACCGGGCGCGGGGTCCGGGCCCAGGCTGTCGCGTCGGCGGTTGTTCGGGTTGGCCGGGGCGGGCACGGCGGGTGTGCTGGCCGGCGGGGGAGTCGGTTTCCTGCTCGGCGATTCAGTAGCCGAAGCCGGCGGTCCGGGTGGGCCGGGGGGGCGTACGGGAGGAGCCGGGTACGGCGACCTGGCCGCGGCTACCGAGTTCGACGGTGCACACCAGGCCGGGATCGTCACCCCGGCTCAGGACCGGTTGCACTTCGCCGCCTTCGACATCGTCACCGACGACCGCACCGAACTGCAGGCCATGCTCCAGGAGTGGACCGCGGCCGCCCGCCGGATGACTCGAGGCGAGGCAGCCGGCGAGGGCGGCGCCATCCCGGAGGTAGCCGAATCACCCCCGGACGACACCGGCGAGGCGCTCGATCTCCCGGCCAGCGGCCTGACGATCACGGTCGGATTCGGTCCTGGAATGTTCGTCGGTCCGGGTGGCGCGGACCGCTTCGGCCTGGCCGCACGGAAACCGGAGGCCCTCGAGGATCTCCCTGCGTTTCCCGGCGACACCTTGCGTCCGGAGATCAGCAGCGGAGATCTCTGCATCCAGGCCTGTGCGCACGATCCGCAGGTCGCCGTACACGCGGTGCGCAATCTGGCCCGAATCGGCTTCGGCGTCGTGTCGGTTCGCTGGTCCCAGCTGGGTTTCGGTCGTACGTCGTCCACGTCGGTCGGCCAACAGACGCCACGAAACCTGTTCGGGTTCAAGGACGGCACGAACAACCTCAAGGCCGAGGCCGGGTCGGCCCTCGAGGACAACGTCTGGGTGCAGTCCGGGGACGGGCCGGAGTGGCTGACCGGGGGTTCGTACGTGGTGAGCCGCCGGATCGCGATGACGATCGAGACCTGGGACCGCACCTCGCTGGTCGAGCAGGAGCAGATCATCGGCCGGACCAAGCGCGAGGGCGCACCGCTGGGTACCGGCGAGGAGTTTGATCCGGTCGACCTGACTGCGGCCTCGATTTCGGAGAACGCCCACATCCGGCTGGCCAACCCGAACTCCAACGAGGGGTCAGCACTCCTCCGGCGGGGCTACAGCTTCGTCGACGGGACCACGGAGTTGGGTCGCCTGGACGCTGGGCTGTTCTTTCTCGCCTACCAGCGCGATCCTCGGACCGGGTTCATCCGAGTGCAGCGAAACCTGCGTACCGACCTGATGAACGAGTACATCCGGCACACCTCCAGCGCGATCTTCGCCTGCCCGCCGGGTGTGGACGGCCCGGACGACTACTGGGGCCGCGCCCTGTTCGACTGAGCATCCGGGGGCCGGGCAAGGCTGGAACTACCGGACGGTTTGGGGGTGCATTGAACGACCGTGTCCGCCAACGCCGTGAGCACCTCGGAGCAGCCGCCGTCGATCAGCAGCGTGGCGAACTCGTCACCTCGGGTCGGGCCCCGGTTGATGATCACCACCGGGATGTCTCGTCGCAGCCGCGCCCGTCGTACGAACCGCAGACCGGACATCACCGTCAGCGAGGAGCCGGCGACCAGCAACAGATCCGCATGATCGACCAGATCGAAGGCAGCCTCGACTCGGCCACGGGGGACGTTTTCGCCGAAGAAGACCACGTCGGGCTTGAGCCGCCCACCGCACGCCGTACAATCAGCGATCCGGAACCCGGCCACGTCGGCCAGCACCGCGTCACCGTCGGGGGCCGTCTCGATCGCCGCGCCGACTCGTTCGACGAAGCCGGGGTTGAGTTCGGCGAGCCGGTCCTGCAGTTCGTACCGATGCGTACGGGCCGCGCAGTCCAGGCAGATCACATCGGCGATCCGGCCATGCAGGTCGATCACGTTCTGGCTCCCGGCCGCCCGGTGCAGGTCGTCGACGTTCTGGGTGATCAGGCCGCGGATGGCGCCGAGCCGCTCCAAGTCGGCCATCGCCAGGTGCCCGTCGTTCGGGAGCGCCCGGGTCATCCGCGCGTACCCGACATGGCTGCGGGCCCAATACCGCTGCCGGGCCTGCTCGCCGCTGCTGAACTCCGTGATCGTCATCGGCGTACGACGCGGCGAATCCGGTCCGCGGTAGTCCGGGATGCCGGAGTCCGTGCTGATGCCCGCTCCGGTCAGCGCGACGGCCCTACCTGAGCCGAGCAGCGCCGCCAATTCCTGCGCCGCAGTCACCATCACCGTCACCGTCACCGCCCCAGGTTATGTCGCAGCGCGTTGATCCGACGCACGTTGCCCTCGATCGGCCTGATCCCGTGATCGTGAGTGGCCTGGGTGCAGTTTGCCTACTCCCTTGCGCTCAAGATCATGAACGAATCGGGCCCGGCAACCCGACGCCGTGCGCCGATTACGCGGTCGCCGACGTGATCAACCATCTCGCCTTCAGCTTCGAGATGGCCGCGGTTAGTGTTGATCATCGGCAAACTGGGGGTTTGGTCCGCGAAAACAGCCTGCTTTGCCGATGATCAACTGGGGTTCAAGGCCGACGTGCTCGGTCAGAAGCCGCCGAAGTCCCCGCCACCGAAATCGCCGCCGCCGCCGAAGTCCCCGCCACCGAAGCCACCGCTCATGTCGCCGCCGCCGGCCTCGTAGCCCCCGCCATCGCCGTACCCGCCAGAGTCGCCGTACCCGCCGCCATCGCCGTACCCGCCGTCGCCACCGGCATCTCCGCCGCCGCCACCGGCATCTCCGCCGCCGTCACCGCCTGAGTCACCGCCGCCATCACCGGATTCGGCACCGTCGCCGTACCCCTCGGAATAGCCCTGTTCGAAGGACTCCGTCGACGGAACGCCGGCCATCCCGCCGAACATCGCGCTGAACAGGAAC
>JACCUM010000246.1 GCA_013811805.1 Geodermatophilaceae bacterium
GCGTTGGCCCGCGACGTCAGTACCTGACCGCACTTTCTCCGAAGAACGTCACCTCAGCAGGCCCGCTGACCGCACTTTCTCCGGAGAAAGTCCAAAATTCAGGTGCCGCACTGGCCTCGACGAAGAACGGCGCCCCGCCGAGGCGGGGCGCCGTCAGGGCACGGTATGCCGGGCTACCAAGCGTGCACCTCTGAATCGGAGTTTCCCTGCATGGCAGAGCTGCTCCGGAGTGCCTCTCGTGGCCGGTCGCGCGTGGGTACCTGGTGTGCCGTGCGCGGAGCGGTCCACGGAAATCGTGAATCGGTCCGCTCCTACTTTCTACGCCGTGTCCCAATGTGGCACAAGAGCTCCATCAAGTTGGACCGAGTCCAGAAGTCGAGCGCTCAGTGCGGTGCGAGGACCAAGCCAGCTAACGACACGAGGGCCACCGCGGCGAAGGCGAGAATGGCCACGAGCAGCCAGGATTCGGTCATAGCGGCCACGGCAAGAGCTAGCAGCAGCACGGCGATCGGACCGCTGATCGACAGGGCCGTCCCGATCCGACGGGCACGGGCGGCCCCGGGCTCGCTGGGCCGCCGTGTCGGCGCCCGAGCTCCCTGACCGAACAACACAGCCGAAACTGTGATCGCAAGGACGGCTAACCACGATGTCATGGTCAGGAGTGTGTCGGTCATGGTGGCCTCAGGCTGGCCGATCCCTGCGTTTGGCTGCGTACCAAGCGATTCCGGCCACCGCTGCCCCGATACCGATGGCCGCGCCGGTCACCGCGGGGGTACGACTGGAACCGAAACGCGAGCGAAGCGTCACCGGCTTGGTGAACATCAGCACCGGCCAGCCTCGTTCGAGGGCGATCCTGCGCAGGGCACGGTCGGCATTGACCACGGTCGGGTGACCGACGACCTCGAGCATCGGCAGATCGGTGATCGAGTCGCTGTAGGCGTAACAGTCGGCCAGGTCGTAGCCGCGCTCCACTGCGAGGTCGGTGATCGCGGCCGCCTTGTTCGGCCCGTACGCGTAGTACTCGATCTCGCCGGTGTACTTCCCGTCGTCGGCGACCATCCGCGTGGCGATGACATGGTCTGCCCCGACCATCTCACCGATCGGGCCGACCAACTCCAGTCCGCTGCTGGACACGATCACGACATCCCGGCCTTCACTGCGATGGGCTTCGATCAACTCCGCTGCCTCGTCGTATACCAGCGGGTCCATGATCTCGTGCAGCGTCTCGTGGACGATGTCGTGCACCTGGGCGACATCCCAGCCGGTGCACATCGCGGTGATGTGCCGGCGCATGCGTTCCATCTGGTCGGCATCTGCGCCGGAGACCATGAAAACGAGATGAGCGTAGGTCGACTTGAGCACCGAGCGACGGTTGAGCAGCCCGTTGTCGAAGAATGGGCGACCGAAGGCGAGCGTGCTCGACTTGGCGATGATCGTCTTGTCGAGATCGAAGAAAGCGGCAGCCAGGACCACAGGAGAAGCTTAGATCGCGCAGATCCTGGATCTGGCTGCCGCGCCGAGGCAGCGCACCGAGGCAGCCGCATCGTCGTCCCTGAACCACATGTTCGACCGTGTGGGAACGGGTCGTCGCGCTGATCGATGGTGTCCACAGGGCTTTCCAGTTGTCCACAGTTGGGCTGGAGGGCGCTCGTCGGGCCGGTGCAGGTGCTCAGCTTGGCACGTGCCCGTTCGTCCGCGAGACCAGCCCGCAAGCTCAGCCGACGATGGCTGGCTACTGGTCGTCGGACCGGCCAATGACTTGCGCGAGGAGATCCTGCGGCTTGCCGCGACCACCGGAATCCTCGCCCGGGCGGTCGAGGCAGCCCACCTGAGCGACGCGATCTGGCCGGGGCCGAGTCTGGTCGTCGTCGACGCCGATTGCGCCGATCGGGTTTGTTCCGCTGCGCTGCCTCGACGTCCCGGGGTGGTGATCGTGACGACGCGCCGACCCAGCGCCGACGTCTGGTCCGCGGCCGTGTCGATCGGCGCCGAGCAGGTGGTCGAGCTGCCGGCGGGGCAGGCGTGGCTCGTCGACCGGCTGGCCGATGCCGCGGGCCGAACGGGGCCACTCGGACTCCTGGTCGCGGTGATCGGCGGCTGCGGCGGCGCAGGAGCGAGCACCTTGGCAGCCGCGCTGGCTGTCAGCGCTGCGCGCTCGGGCCGTCAGCCGGTACTGATCGGCGCAGACCCTTGGGACGGTGGGCTCGATGTCGCCCTAGGTGCTGAGGACGTACCCGGACCTCGCTGGCCCGATCTCGCCACGGTCTCCGGCCGGCTCTCGACGACGGCGATCCTGGACGGCTTGCCACAGGCGCATGGCGTGCGCTTCCTGAGTTCGGCTCGCAGTCACGCCTCGCGTATCCCGCTGCCGGCGCTGGCTGCTGTCGTCTCCGCGGCACGGCGTACGGGGGGTCCAGTCATCGTTGATCTGCCGCGGGAGGCCGCCGAGGGTCCGCGCTGGCTTGGCGGGCTGGTCGATCTCGGCCTGGTGGTGTGCTCGGCTACGGTGTCCGGTGCACTGGCAAGCCGGGCGTTGGTCGCTGAGTTGGGTTGGCAAGCACCAGCTTCCGGCCTCGTCGTCCGGCTCGGCCACGGACGCGACATCGACGATCGTACACTCGGCACGGCCATCGGCCTTCCGGTCCTGGTACGGCTGCGCGAGGACGCCCGACTGACCCGGCAGCGGCAGAGAGGTGAGCCGCCAGCACCTCGACGCCGGAGCCAACTTGCCAGGTCGTGCGCCCAGTTGTGGCAATTGGCTGCCGACCGCCAGGAGCCAGCCGCGTGAAGGTCGAGGCGATCGTCGATCGAGTCCGAACTCGTCTGGCCGGACTGGACGAGCCGGCCGGCCGGGCTCGGGTCGCCGAACTGGTCCGGGTCGAGGCCGGAGCCCTCATCGACGATGCGGATCTGCTTTCCCTGATCCGGTCGGCAGAGGACGAACTCGTCGGTGCCGGTCCGCTCGAACCCCTGCTCCGCCGGCCGGGCGTGACCGATGTTCTCGTGAACGCGCCGGACCAGGTGTGGGTGGATACACCGGCCGGCCTGGAGCGTACGGAGGTTCGGTTCGCAGACGCCGCAGCAGTACGCCGGCTTGCCCAGCGGCTTGCCACGATGGCC
Organism: Geodermatophilaceae bacterium; assembly: GCA_013811805.1. Lineage (GTDB taxonomy): Bacteria > Actinomycetota > Actinomycetes > Mycobacteriales > Geodermatophilaceae > JACCQS01. The sequence goes on from JACCUM010000246.1 coordinate 3,121, forward strand.
GGGCGACGGCTCGATGACGCAACGCCATGGGTCGATGCGACATTGCCCGACGGGAGTCGGCTGCACGCCGTCCTGCCGCCGATCGCCGCCGGTTGCCCATGCATCTGTCTGCGGGTGTTGGGCCGGCGCCGGTTCTCCTTCGCCGAACTCGTCGACGGCGGCACGATCCCGATCCCGGCCGCCGCGCGCCTCGAGGCCATGATCGCCGATCGCCGGTCCTTCCTCGTCACCGGCGGGACGGGGTCGGGCAAGACGACGTTGCTGGGAGCTCTGCTCTCCCTCGTACCTGCCGATGAACGGCTGATCCTCGTGGAGGACGCACCGGAGTTGGCTCCGACTCACCCGCACGTGGTGCGCCTGCTGGCGCGTCCGGCAAACGTCGAAGGCGCGGGGGCGGTGAGCCTTCGCGATCTGGTGCGCCAAGCGCTGCGGATGCGCCCTGATCGGGTCGTCGTCGGAGAGGTACGCGGCGCGGAGGTCGCCGATCTGTTGTGTGCGCTGAATACCGGTCACGAGGGCGGCTGCGGAACCGTACATGCCAATTCGCCGGCCGAGGTCACCGCTCGACTCGAAGCGCTGGCTGCCATGGGCGGCCTCAACCGGGCTGCGGTACACAGCCAGATGGCGGCAGGTCTAGATGTGATCGTCCACGTGGTCCGGACCAGTCAGGGCCGCGTCGTAAGTGAGCTGGCCGAGTTCGAGCGTGGAGGGCCGGTCCCGCACGTGCGCCCGGTGTGGTCCCGGTGAACCAGGCGTACCCGCTGGCGCTCCTGGCCGCAGCCCTGTGCCTCTGGCCCGGCAGGGTCGCCGTGATCCGGCTGGCCCGGGCTCTTGATCTGAACAACCGCGATGGGTCGTCGACGTGGGCGGTCGGTGGCTGGGGCAGGGCTCGATGGCCCAATGCGCGGTGGTTCCGAGGCCTTCTAGTCGTCGGTGGAGTCGCTGTGCTGGCGCAGGTCTGGGCGTTACCCGTGGCAGCAGTCCTGATCGCCATCGCTGTCACGGCCGGCACCGGGCTGGTCCGAATGCGCCAGGAACGAGCCGTGGTCGGCGAGGAGCAGGGGGCCGTCGAAGGGCTCGGGGTACTCGTGGCTGAACTGCGGGCCGGTCGACCAGCCGACCAGGCCCTCGAGGCGGCGGGGCGACATTGCGGTCACCAGAACGTCGGCGCTGTGCTGACCCGGCTTGGCCGCTCACTGCGACTGGGTGATCGCCTGGAGGGGTGGATGCGCGTCGACGAGCGGGCCCCACCGCTGGCTGACGCGCGCGGGTCAGTGCAGCTGACGGGTCAGCTGGGCGCTTCGCAGCTTGGATCCTCGGCGCAGCGTGACTCGGCGCAGCGTGACTCGACGCTGCATGGCTCAGTGCTGCGTGGCTCGAAGCAAGATCCGGCTGGCTCGCGCTGGCAGTCCCGACTGATCGCCGGCCTGCGCCTGAGCCAACGGACCGGTTGTGCCCTCGCCGACGTCGTGGCGGCAGTCGAGTCCGACCTGGCCAGGCGTGGCCATCAGCGAGCCGACGTCCGAGCGACGGCGGCCGGTCATCGGGCAACCGTTGCGCTGCTGGCCGGTCTGCCTGTCCTGGGGCTCGCGATGGGCAGCGGAATCGGGGCGGAGCCGGTGCGGATATTGACCACGACGACGATCGGCCATGTCCTCCTGATTACCGGCGTCGCCCTGGAACTGGTCGGTCTTGCCTGGAGCCGCAGGATGACCCGCGCCGCGCTGCGCGAAGGCTGAGCCGTGGGCTGGATCTCCGACTCTCGCCCGCTCGTCTCGGCGGTTGCGGTGATGATGCTGCTGGCCGTCAGCCTGGCGATCCTTCCGACAACCGTAACCGTCGCAGACCATCGACTGCGGCGTCTCTCGTCGTCGGTTGAGCCCTTGGACAAGGCGATCGCAAGCGGCGACCCGTCTGCTGAAGTCGGCGCTCGACGTCGACGGGCCGTGCTCTTCGCGGCACTTGCCGCAGCATCAGTCCTGGTCACGGTTCCCTCGGCCGTCGGCGGCCTCGCGGCTTCGACGGTTGCGGCTGGGACCTACCTTCTCGTGCGGGGGCCTGCTCCGCTCGACGGCGCGCAATCTCGTGCGAGCAGCTGGCTGAGCGGAGTCAGTTGGCTCGGGGCTGGGACCGGTCGGTCGTCGGCAGGGGACCCGCTGCTGCCTTTTGCCATCGAGCTGTTGGCCGTATGTCTACGCGCGGGGATGCCTGGCTCGCCGGCGCTCAGATCGGTGTCCGGCATCCTGCCAGCCCTCGACCCGCAACACCCCGGGCCGAGAGCGGCGACGGCCACGTCGGGGACACCCGGAGTGTCTGTCGTGCTGGCTCGCGTCGCTGCAGCCTGTGAACTGGGCAGCGAACCGGCCGCAGCATGGCAGGACTGGCTCGGACATCCGGTGTACGGCCGGCTGGCCCGCGCCTTGGTCGTCACCGGTGAATCAGGCAGTGCCGTCGCAGGGCGCCTGGAGACCGTCGCGCAACAGCTCCGCACCGCCGAAGGACAGCAGACGATGGCTCGGGCCCAACGAGCCGGCGTGCTGCTGATGGCGCCCCTGGGGCTGTGCTTCCTGCCGGCGTTCGTGTGCCTCGGTGTCGTTCCTGTGGTCGTCGGCATTGCCGGCCGGGTGTTCGGCTGAACCCGCGAACTCCCCGGAGTCCCGCGGCTACGTCCGAGCCGGTGACTGGATGTCCACAGCGCTTCGAGGGTCGGCAGATTGCAGCCGGATGCTGTCCACAGGTGACATCGAGCCCCGGCGCACTGAGCCATCAGGGTCGAGGCTGAGCGCGTGCGGACAGATCGTCTCGCACCACGTCGAGGAAGGGAGGGCGGACATGCGCAAGCGGTTCGCCACCGTCACCCAGTTCATGGTCAACCTGTGCACCATCAGTGCGGTTGGCTGCCTAGTGCTGAGCGCAGCCGCCGGCCGGACCGCGCGCATCCGACTGCGCCGAATCTCCGGCGACGCCGGAATGAGCACCGCCGAGTATGCGGTGGGCACGATCGCGGCCTGCGCTTTCGCCGCAGTTCTCTACCAAGTCGTCACCGGGGACTCGATCGTCTCGGCGCTGCAGGATCTCATCGACTCCGCACTCACGACCTTGTCCTGAGTTGCCTTGCTGCACAGCAGCTCTGCCGGACCTTGCACGATCGAGTCGGTCGAGGGCGGTTTCCTTCGACGCCCGATTCGGATGGCCTCGCGGAGATTCGATGATGCCGGAATGGTCACCGCAGAGACCGCGGTTGTGCTGCCGGTCCTGGTCTTCATCCTGGTCGCCGCGCTGGCTGCGGTCTCGGTGGTCACCGCGCAGATGCGGTGCACCGATGCTGCCCGGGAGGGAGCGCGGGCAGCGGCCAGAGGAGAGTCCGATGCGGCGGTAGGCCAGATCGCGGCGTCCTCCGCGCCGGCAGGCAGTGCAGTGTCGGTCTCTCGGGATGGAGGCACCGTGACCGTCGAGGTCAGTGCCTCGGTTGCTCTGTTCGCCGGTCTTGGCCCCTCGATGAGGGTGTCCGACGCGGCCACTGCCGCTCTCGAGCCCGGGCTCGACGGTGCGGCGGCGGCCCAGGGCGGCTTTGGTGGGCTTCCCAGCGGCAGCGGGCCGCGGGGGCCGCCGTGACCAGCCGCAGCAGAAGAGCGGCCGGGTACGCCGATCGCCGGGCTTTCCCGATCGGCAGTGATCGTGGGTCTGCAGGTGTCTGGGTGTTGGCGTTGTCCGGCGTCGTGCTCCTCAGCGGGACCGCCTCTGTCCTGGCCGGAGTGGCGATCATCAGCCGACACGAAGCAGGAACGGCGGCCGACTTGGCTGCGCTCGCGGCTGCCAGCCAGGCGTTGTCCGGATCGGAGAAGGCCTGCGGGGCGGCGCGGGGGATAGCCGGTGCCAACGGCGCGGAGTTGGCGTCTTGCACCCTGAGCGCAGACGGTGTCGTGGATGTGGCGGTCACGGTGACGGTGCAGTTCGGTTCGCTGGGACTGGGGGTCGCTCGGGCCGATGCCCGCGCCGGTCCCGCTGGGACTGCTGGGACTGCAAGGACTGCCGGGACTGCCGCCGGGACCGCCGGGACCGCCGGGACCGCCGGGACCGCCGACCATGATGCTGACCGCCCGGGCAGTCCCCTGGCACGGCCGGATCAACCGCTCGGGCGGGGGGCTTCCTGAACGATGGCCGGACTGTCACATGAGTACACGAGGAGCTCGGGCTGGCGCAGATCTGTTCAACCCCTCCCCTCCGGGGGTGCTTGACACCTACGACTGGAGCATCAGGCCGGATCAGTGCCAACCAAGTCGCGTCGGTGGTTGAGGTTTGGCGGCAGATCAGCCAGCGCGTCGAGAACGGCGTCCAGAATTGTGACCGCCGCATCCTTGTCCAGTGGCGAGTTGCCGTTGCCGCATTTGGGCGACTGAACGCACGAGGGGCAGCCGGACTCACAGACACAACTCGAGATTGTGGCGCGAGTGGCGGTCAGCCAGTCCCGGATCGCGTCATGTCCACGCTCGGCGAAGCCCGCACCGCCGGGATGGCCGTCATAGACGACGATCGTGGCGGCGCCAGTGTCGGGGTGCGCAGCTGTGGACAAACCGCCGATGTCCCACCGGTCGCAGGTCGCGAACAACGGCAACAACCCGATCGCGGCGTGCTCGGCGGCATGCAGAGCACCGGGCAGATCGGCCTCCGCAACTTCGCTCCGGTGAACGGTGCGCGCATCCAAGGTGATCCAGACGGCAGCCGT
>JACCUM010000285.1 GCA_013811805.1 Geodermatophilaceae bacterium
GTCACCCGGGTGTTCTGCGACCCCGGCGACATCGTGCTCGCCGAAGCCCCTTCCTACGTCGGCGCGCTCGGCGTCTTTCAGGCCTCGCAGGCCGAGGTACGCCACGTCGACATGGACGCCGACGGGCTGATCCCGGAGGCGCTCCGTCAAGCCCTGGTAACCCTGCGGGCAGAGGGGCGGCGGGCGAAGTTCCTCTACACCGTGCCGAATTTCCACAACCCGGCTGGCGTCACGCTGCCGGTCGAGCGGCGCGAGCAGATCCTCGCCCTTGCCGAAGAGTTCGACCTGCTCATCATCGAGGACAACCCGTACGGGCTGCTCGGCTTCGATCGAGAGCCGTTGCCCGCCTTGCGATCTCGCTCGGCCGAGCGGGTGATCTACCTCGGCTCGTTCTCGAAGACATTCTCGCCGGGTCTGCGAGTCGGCTGGGTGTACGCCCCCGTCGCCGTACGCGAGAAGTTGGTCCTGGCCAGCGAAGCGCAGATCCTGTGCCCGCCCTCGCTCACGCAGTACGCGGTGGCCCGCTACCTCGACACCCAGCCGTGGGAGCAACAGATCAAGGTCTTCTGCGAGCTCTACCGCGAGCGGCGCGACGCCACCCTGGACTCACTCACCGCGCTGATGCCGGACGGGGTGTGCTGGACCAAGCCGGACGGGGGTTTCTATGTCTGGCTACAGCTGCCAAAGGGGTTGGACGCCAAGGTGATGCAGCCCCGGGCGATCGCCGCCCGCGTGGCCTACGTACCGGGGGTCGGGTTCTACGCCGACGGCTCCGGGCAACGATTCCTGCGACTGTCCTACTGCTATCCGGAGCCGAACCGGATCCGCGAGGGGGTGCGTCGCCTGGGCGGAGTCATCGAGTCCGAACTCGAACTCCGGGAGACCTTCGGCGGCATCGACCCGGCAACGCTGCACGGTGCCGATACCGGATCCCGCAAGGGCTCCGGGTCGCCGGCCATCCGCAGTGCGGCGGTCAACCCCCGAGCAGCCGGGAACACCCCCGGAGCGGACGCCCGATGAGCAACGCCGCCGAGGCTCTGCGGGCCGTTGTCCTGGCCGGGGGCTTGGCATTCGAGCGGGACGTCTCGATGCGCAGCGGCCGCCGAGTCAGCGCCGCCCTGCGCCACGCCGGACTCGACGTCGAGGTTCTCGACGCCGACGCACGGCTCCTGCCGGCCATGGCCGAACATCCCTGCGACGCAGTGTTCATCGCGTTGCACGGAGCCTCGGGTGAGGACGGTGCGCTGCGGTCGGTGCTGGAGCTAGCGGGCATCCCGTACGTCGGCAGCAGCTCGACAGCCAGCCGGTTGGCCTGGGACAAGCCAGGCGCGAAGGCGCGGATGGCGGCCGCCGGGATCGCGACACCGGACTGGGTTGCCCTTCCGCACTCCACCTACCGCGAGCTGGGTGCCGGTGCGGTCCTTGACCTCGTCCTGTCCCGGCTTGGGCTGCCTCTGATGCTTAAGCCGGCTCAGGGCGGGTCCGCGTTGGGAGCGGTGAAAGTCGTTACCGTACAAGAGCTTCCGGAAGCGATGATCGGCGCTTTCGCGTACGCCGACACGGTTCTGATCGAGCAGTTCATCAGCGGGGCCGAGATCGCGGTGTCGGTGGTCGACCGGCTTGACGGACCGAGCGCCCTGCCCGCGGTGGAGATCGTTCCGCAGTCCGGCGTCTTCGACTATGCCGCCCGCTACACCCCGGGGATGACCGAGTACTTCACTCCGGCCCGGCTCGAGAAGGCCGTCGCGACGCGAGCGGCCGAGGTCGCGCTGACCGTGCACCAGACCCTGGAGTTGTCCGGGCTGTCTCGTACCGACGCCATCGTCGCTCAGGACGGGGAGGTGTACTTCCTCGAGGTCAACGTGTCCCCTGGAATGACCGATACCTCGATGCTGCCGATGTCGGTGAGCGCGGCTGGCCTGGACTTGGGCGCCGTGCTCGCCGACCTGCTGCGCGCTGCCGCATTCCGGGCAGATCGGCCGGGGCTGGCTGCCCCGGTGGGCGGCTGACTCTCACCGGGGTCACCTGAGATCAGGCCATACGACCTGCCGCCGTGTCGGCCAGGGCGTGCGCTTCCCGCCGTGATCGCGCATACAGGAAAGCAAGATCCAACCAGCGCGGATCTGCTGGCGCCGTCCGGTATCGCAGCCGGTTCTTCGCATGGTTGGTCCACGACCACAGCAGAATGTTCTGCTCCGGGTCGGTCCTGAGCAGATTCCGAAGGCTCTCCCGGTTTCCGTTCCACAATTCTTGGCCGGTCCAGCCCCGACGCAGTGTGCGTACGAGCAGCTGGCTCATCACCCGCCACCTTGGCAGATCCAGGACGATCACCGTGTCCGCACGTGACCAGACAAGTTGCTGGATCCGGCTGTAGTTTCCGTCGACGACCCACGAATTGCCCATCGTCGCCTCGTCCACCCGACGGGAGAACTGCTCGTCGTCCAGGCCGACCCAGCCCGGCTGGTGGAAGATCGCATCCAGCTCGATGTGGGGTGCGTTCAATCGTGCCGACAGGACGCGGGCGACGGTCGTCTTCCCGGAACCGGACACCCCGACCACCGACACGCGACGCACGGCCGGCCAATCTACGCCGTACCCGGGGCGGGGTGCACCCGAGTGATCAGTAGGCGTCCAGGGCCAGCTTGACGGCCAGGCCCAGGCCCAACAGGCCGATGCCGATCCGCAGCGGGGTGTCCGGGATCCGCCGCACGATCCAGGGCGCGACCAGGCCACCGAGGAGGCACCCGGCGGCCAGCGGCAGCATGGACAGCCATGCCACCGGTCCGAAAATCGCAAAGCCGATGGCAGCCACGGCATTTGACGCGCCAACGATCGTGTTCTTCAGCGCGTTCAGCCGGGGCATCGACTCCGCGATCACCGCCGCCAGCAGAGCCATGACCAGCACCCCGGCGCCGGCACCGAAGTAGCCGCTGTACACCGCGATGACGCCCAGCCCCACGGAAGTGGCCGGGTGTGCGGCATGCAACCGGTTGGCGTGCAGTCGCTGCAGCGCCGGTCGGGCCAGGAGCGCCACCGAACCCAGTGCGATCAGCCACGGCACGACGTACCCGAACACCCTCTCCGGGGTGCTGAGCAGCAGCGTGGCGCCTACGACACCGCCGGTGGCCGACAGCAGCGCGTACCGGCGTACCCGTTCGCCCTGCCCGCGCAACTCCGGTCTCGACCCGGCCATCGCGCCGACCGTGCTCAGCGTGAGAGCGACGGAGTTGGTGACGTTGGCGACCAGCGGCGGGAGTCCGGCCGCGAGCAGCAGGGGATAGGACACCAAGGAGGCCATCCCGGCGCCAGCGCCCGCGATCCCGGCCAAGATTCCCCCCACGGCCAGGACGAGGACATCGACCAACGTCACTGCAGCGCACACTCGTCGGCCATCGAGGTCAGGCTAGGTCGGGGGTGCCGCCGGCGCTGTGCCGGTATCGCAGCCGACAGGACTCGACCGGTAGTAGCCTGAGCGCAGGGGGTGGCCCATGGACCGTGCGGAACTGTTCGCCTCGCTTGCCCAGGCCTCGCCCAGCCCCGAGGACACCGTCTACGTCGAGCGGCGGGGCACCGAGTATTCCTGGCGCCGGTTCGGCCAAGGTGGCGACGGCCAGGATGACTCCTCGGCCCAACCGGGCGCCGGCGCGGACGTCTGGATGTACTTCTCCGGTGCCTGGCCACGGGAGGACCCCGCCGCGAGCCAGGCGTTCTGCGAGGACATGCTGGCCGAGATGGAGTCGATGGCCGGAGGCGACGACCGATGCCGGTGGCCGCTGGACCAGCCCTGGCCCCATCTGCACTGATCGGGCTGCCTCGTGGACTATCGCGTCTCGGCGCAGGAGCGCGCTGCCTTCAAGCTGTGCCGCCGGCAGTGGGACTTCGGCTCGCCCAACCGGCAGCGGCTGCAGGCGCTCGACCCCGAGCCGATCGACCTGAACCGGGCGATCAGGGACGCGCTGGCCGTCTACTACTACCCCGGGATGTGGGACTGGCAGAGCGCCATCGTGTTTCCGCTGGTCCGCAAGGCGTTCATGCGCTCGATCGCAGCAGCCCCGCCGTCGGCTGAGCGGATGCAGGCTCTTGACCTCGGAACCGAGTTGTTGGAGCGGTACTTCGACTGGGCCCCGAGCGTCGACGACTTCGGTCCGCTCAAGATCGAGACCGATGTCGAGGTCATCGTCCCGGACATCCGCGAGCCCGACCGGGGTCTGCTGTCCCCGGACGGGCTGCGGGTGCTCTACACCGAGCGGGTCGCTCTGGTGAGTGCCGACGAGGACAACCAGTACTGGGTGGTCGTGCATCATGTCGTGACCGACTGGCAGGACATCGAGTCGCTGCTACTCGACGAGGCCGCCATCGCCGCCTGTTGGGCGTGGGAGCAGACCTACCTCGGCATGGATGTCGCCGGAACCATCCACAACGAAATGCTGCGCTCGCCGCCGGACGTCCTCGGTACGGCGCCAACCGGCACTCGTACCGGGCGCATCGGCCGGGGTGGCTACTCCCAGAACGAGCCCAGTGGCGGGGGCCGAATGCTGCCGCCGGCCGAGCGTCCTGATCGGCTGGAGCGTCGACCGGAGACCCACCCGCGGGTGGAACAGGAGATCGCCGGACCGTTGCGGCGCACCAAGATTCGCCGTACCCGCGAGGAGATCGACACGGCGGCCCAGCAGATCGGCGCCGAGGTGCTGGACATGCTCGACTCCCACCTGCGGCTGTATCCCACCCCCTCACCGCGACACTGCCCTAGTTGCGCGTTCCGCGCCCCGTGCCTTGCGATGACCCACGGCGCTGACCCCGCGTTGGAGCTCGCTTCCCGGTTCCGACAGGGTCCGGAAGCCGTGTCGTACGAGCCGCGGCTAGGTGCCGGTGGCGGCGGCGGGCGGAACATCTCCCTGCCGGGAAACCCGCCACCATCCTCGTTGACCTGACCGCGCGGGACTGCTGTACGGCGGCGCTGCCGGACTCTTGAAGTGGGCGCAGCGAAGGGGCGGTTCGAACCAGTGGCCTGGCCCCCGGACTACGCCCGGATGAGCAGGCAGTGGCCGGCCTGACACCGTCGACAGGGCCGCGGCCTAGGCTCGAGGCATGCCCTCTGCACCTGCTCGCCGCTGTCATACAGTTCTCGACCCGCTGCATTCGCTGATCTACTTTGCCCCGGAAGCCGAGCAGGCGTTCACCGAGATCGGTCTGCGCCCTGGCCGAATGACCTACTTCGCGAGCCGGGCAGCGCCGATGGGGGCGGTGTCTGCGGGCGTCGTCACGGCGACGTTCTTCAACTTCAATCCGGACTTGGTGGCCAGGCACATCCCACGTGCCTGGACCCTGGCTGATCCGGAGACCATCGTCGCGACCCGATTCAAGGTGGCGGACAAGGTGTTACGCCGTCTGCTGGGCGACGACATCGCTGACTCCGAAGAGGTCGAAGATGCCGCCGCGCTGGCCAAGCGGGCAGCACAAGTCTGCTCGCCGCAAGGCCGGCCCCTCTACGCCGCGCACGCCGAACTCGAGTACCCGACGCAGCCGCTGCCCTCCTTGTGGCATTCGATCACCCTGTTGCGCGAGTACCGCGGTGACGGCCACCTAGCCGCTCTGCTGGACGCCAAGCTCTCCGGGCTCGACGCGCTGATCAGCCACCAAGCCACCGGCAAGGGCTTCACCCAAAACTTCGCCCAGGCCAGTCGCGGCTGGTCCGCGGAGCTGTGGGCGGCTGGGATCGCCGGTCTGCGGGAACGTGGGCTCATTGACGAGACCGGCGGATTGACCGAAGCCGGCCAGGATCTGCGGCAGGGTATCGAGGACCGGACCGATGAGCTGTCACGGGAACCGTACGAGTCCCTGGGCGAATCCGATCTCGCCCGGCTTACCGAAGTCGGGCTTGGGCTCGCCCGACGTGCCCAGGCGGCCGGCGCGTTTCCGGCCGACACGTTCGCATCCAAACCGGAGAAATAGCCGCATTCTGCCGGTTCGCCACGTTACCGCCGCTTTCCCGCCTTCCAGAGCGGCGGTTCGCTACCCAACCGGCCTTTCGGTGGACGGGGGATGCATGAGAGCAACGATGCGCTCGAGGTCCTGGATTGAGCCGAATTCCACCACGATCCGGCCTTTACGACGTCCGATCTCCACCCGAACCTTGGTGTCATAGACATCGGAGAGCCGCTCGGCCAGATCCTCGGCCCCCGGCGCCGTGATCCGCCCGGTACGCCTGGCCCGAGCGGTGCCCGGTGTGGTAGCGGCGGTCGTTGCGACCAGTTCCTCGGTGGCCCGCACCGACAGCCCCTCGGCCACGATCCGAGTGGCCAGCAGTTCCTGCGCCGCAGTCTGCTCCAGACCGAGCAGGGCGCGGGCATGCCCGGCCGAGAGGACCCCGGCGGCTACCCGGCGCTGCACCGGCACCGGAAGGCGGAGCAGCCTGATCGTGTTGGTGATCTGCGAACGGCTGCGGCCCAGGCGGGTTGCCAGCTCCTCGTGCGTGACGCCGAATTCGACCAGCAGCTGGTCATAGGCCGCCGCTTCTTCCAGCGGATTGAGCTGGACCCGGTGGATGTTCTCCAGCAGAGCATTGCGCAACAGCTCGTCGTCCGCGGTGTCCCGCACGATCGCGGCGACGGTGTCCAGCCCGGCGAGCGCGGCCGCACGCAGCCGGCGTTCGCCCATGACGAGCTGGTAGCCGCCGGTGTCCAGGCGGCGTACGACGATTGGCTGCAACAGACCGAAGGCCTGGATCGAGTGGGACAGTTCGGCCAAGGCCTCTTCGTCGAATACCCGCCGCGGCTGCTGGGGGTTGGCCTCGATGTCCTGGAGCGGAATCTCTTGGAGGGTCAGTCCAGGTACCGGCTCCACGGGACTCGGTGTGTCCGTGACGTCGTTGGGGGCGACCTCCGGCCGGGCCGCCGCTCTGGCCACGGGCGAGCTGGTCGCTGACTGCGGGACGGGCTGGGGGAGTACGGGTTTGGCTACCCCTCCCGGCTCAGCGGGTCCCGCGGAGGTGGGGATCAGGGCCGCCAGCCCGCGTCCCAGGCCGCCTCGCTTCGTCACTGGTTCACCTCGTGCTGCGCCCGTACGGGGCGGTCCGTACGGTCCTGCTGATCCCCATTGTCCTGAGCCTCATTCTCCTGATCCTCGTCCCGGCCTGCCTCGTCTCGCTCGGCCCCATCCCGCTCGGCCGCATCCGGCTCCGCGCCATCCCGCTCGGGGGCATCCCGGTCCGCCGCCTCTGGCTGAACACCCGCGTCTGTCGTCTCCGGTTTCTCGTCAAGGCTGTCCGAGGACCGGCCGGGAGGCCGCCGGGCGGGGTGACCACGTTCGGCCATCTCCCGGGCGGCTTCCACATAGCTGACCGCTCCGCGCGAGCCTGGGTCGTAGGTCAGGACCGACTGACCGAATCCTGGGGCCTCGGAGACCCGAACGCTGCGCGGAACGACCGAAGCGAGGACGAGAGGCCCGAAATGCCGGCGTACCTCGTCGGCGACCTGATCTGAGAGCCGGGTACGGGCGTCATACATGGTCAACAGGATCGTCGAAACGGTCAGGCCTTCGTTCAGGTGGGCCCGGATCAGGTCGATGCTGGACAGTAGTTGACCGAGACCCTCGAGCGCGTAGTACTCGCACTGGATCGGGATCAACACCTCGTCGGCGGCGACCAGAGCGTTGACGGTGAGCAGGCCCAGCGACGGGGGGCAATCGATCAGGATGTAGTGCGGCGCCTCGTCGGTCGGCTCGTCCAGGTACGCCGCGATCGCCTTGCGCAGTCGCGTTTCCCGGGCGACGAGGGAGACCAACTCGATCTCGGCGCCGGCCAAGTCGATCGTGGCGGGGGCACAGCTCAGGCCAGCCACGCTGTCGTGCGAAACGACCACGTCGGTCAGCGTGCTGGCCCCAATCAGGACGTCATAGATCGATGGAGTCCCCACGGCGTGGTCGACCCCGAGCCCGGTGCTGGCATTCCCCTGCGGGTCGGAGTCGATCACCAGGACCCGGGCACCGTGCAGTGCCAGCCCCACGGCGAGATTCACCGCCGTGGTGGTTTTACCCACTCCACCCTTTTGATTGGACACGGTGATCACCCGCGGGTGCAGCGGCAGTGGGAATGGCTCTTGATCCCGAGCATGCAGGACCCGGCTGGCCCGCTCGGCCTCCAGAGCGATCGGGGTAGCGGGTGCCTGACTGGCGTCAACGACGGCCGGAACCTCGGCCAGCCGGTTCCAGATCTCAGCCGAGACGGTGCTGGCTGTCGATTGCGCTGATTGCGCTGCCGCTGGGGGGCTGACGGTCGGCGTGACAGCGCGCACGTCCTCATCCGCACTACTTGGCTCGATCTGCGTTTCACGTGAAACATCGTCAGGCCCGTTCACGTCATGTTTCACGTGAAACACCACCCAATCTCATCGAGATCACCGTAGCCGTCATGACCGGAGACATCGGTCCGGAAGCCACAGACGTGCCCGCCGTGAGCACCGCCGCATCCAGAAAACCCAGCGCGGTCAGCACCGTACGATCGCGATGTAGCTCGGCCGGCGCAGCATCACCCTTGATCGCCAGCAGGCGACCCTCGCGCCGTAGCAACGGCTTCGCCCAAAGCGCCAGGTCACCGATCGGCGCCACCGCCCGAGCGGTCACCACATCGGCAGGGGGAACCGCGCCGCCGGTCACGTCGTCCGGCAGTAGGACCAGGCCGTCGGGCGTGGCACGCGCTCGGACGATCCGTGCCGGCAGGCCCAGATCCGCGCAGACTTCGCGCAGAAAATCGACCCGTCGGACTTTGGGCTCGATCAGAACGAGCTGTAGATCGGGCCGGGCGAGCAGGAGTGCCAGCCCGGGCAGACCCGCGCCGGACCCGATATCCAGAACGACCGACGTCGGCTCGATCAGGTCAGCAATGCTCACCCCGTTGAGCAGGTGACGTTCCCAGATCTGGTCAGCTTCGCGCGGGCCCAGTAGTCCCCGGGTGAGCCCGGGCCCGATCAGCCACTGCGCGAAGCGTTCCGCTAGCCCGAGCTGATCACCGAAGACCGCCTCGGCCTCCGCCGGCGGGTTCACCGATCGGGCAGGATCACCACGCGGCGGTCCGGATCCTCACCCTCGGACTCGCTGCGCACCCCGTCGGTCGCGGTGACGACGTCATGCACGATCTTGCGCTCGAAGGCGTTCATCGGTGCCATCCGCACGGTTTCGCCGCTGTCGATCACCCGGATCACGCTGGTGGCGGCCATTTCGCTGAGTTCTGTACGGCGCCCGGCTCGATAGCCGCCCACGTCGAGCATCAGCCGGGTACGGACACCGGTCTGTTGAGCAACGCTCAGGCGGGTGAGCTCCTGCAGGGCATCCAGGGTCACCCCGCGGTTGCCGACCAGGGGATCGAGGTCGTCCGCCCCGACGATCGCGACGATCGCCCGGCCACCCTCGACATCCAGGTCGATGTCACCGTCGTAGTCCAGGATGTCGAGCAACTGCTCGAGGTAGTCGCCGGCGATCTCGCCCTCCTGCACGAGCAGGGCCTCACCGGAGACCGCGGCGCCCGCCGGCTCAGCATCGACATCACTGGGGTCCTCGGCGACGCGTCCAGTGTCGGAATCGGCCTCTCGGCGCACCTGCGACTCGGACTCCAGCTCCGGCTCTGACGCGGCCTCGGAGTCGGACGCGCCGCCCGCGGACAGGCTCCCGGACTCGGCCCCGGACTCGGACTCGGACTCGACCGCCGTGCCGAGCACCGGCGAATCGGTGACTAGTGCATCCGTCGCGCCAGAACTCGGCGAAGACGATGGGGCACTGGCCTGTTCGGCGGCGCCGTTGTCGACTCCCAGAGCGTCGGTCGATTCGAGTTCAGCGCCGCCCTCGGCGTCCGCGGGTGCCGCCGGTCCTGCTGCTCCGCTGCCGCCGCCCTCGGCGCTGCCCCGGTCCTTGGCGCTACTGCCGTCCTCGATGCTGCCGTCGGCGCTAGCCTGGACGCCGTCCATCCCCGGCGTTGCGGTGCGGCCCTGGCTACTGACTGTGTGCTGTTCGGTGGTCGACTCTGACACGGGGAAGGCTCCTTGTTCGGGGTTCAGGGGGACTCATGGTCGGGCGGCTGGGGCCGACCGATTGCACTCCGGCGCGCAAGAGCCGGACCGCGGCCGATCAGCGGCTGGCCCTGTCTGGCACGGCACTACCGCCTCTTGCGACGATTCTTGTTGGTGGCCGGACGATCAGCAGGTCGTGGCCCCGAGCCAGCCTTGGCCCTGGGCTTGTTCGGCAGTGCGCTCCCGGTCGCATCGACCGTCTTGCTCGTCGACGAGTCAGCGGAGGCGCCGCCTTGCGCCACCTTGTTCGGCGTACTCCCATCCACACCGGCTGCAGGTGGCTTTGCGGACCGCTTCGCCCGCCCGTTGGACGACGCCTTGGACGCCCCGTTCGACGATCCGTTGGACGCTGGGCTGGACCCGGACGCCGAGCGCTTCGCAGTCCCGGAAGGCTTGGCGGTGGCCGTCACCGCGGTGTCCATGTCAGGGCCGCCCTCGGCCTCCCCGAGTTTGGCCGCAGTCGCCGCATTGACCACCGGGGTACGGCCCTTCGGCCCGCGTACCGGCTTGACCCCTGGCTTGGGTGCCAGTTCCTTCGGGTCGACTTTGGGACGCTCCGCCTCGGCTTTGGCCAGCGCGCCGGCCGAGCCCGGGGGAGGCAGCTTCTTGAGGATGTAGAACTGCTGTCCCAACGTCCACAGGTTGTTGACGAACCAATACATGAGGACGCCGAGCGGGAAGAAGAAGCTCGACACGAACAGGCCGAGCGGCATTCCGTACAGCAGTAACTTCTGGATCATCGCTGCCTGGCCCTCCACCGGGCCGGAGCGGGACATGATCTGCTTCTGGGTGAAGAACGTGGTCAGGCACATGACCACGATCAGGATCGTGGTGACGACCCGGATCGTGCCCAGTTCCGAGGGCAGCGCCAGGATCGAGTCGGTCTTGACCCCCTCGGGCATGAAGAACGCCGAGGAGATCGGCGCCCCGAACACCTTGGCGCTGGCAGCTTGGTCGGTGAGGGTGTCGTCCCAGCCGTACAGCCCCGGGGCTCCGGGACGCAGCCGGCGCAGGACGTGCAGCAGGCCGATGAACACCGGGATCTGGGGCAGGATCGGCAGGCAGCCGGCCAGCGGGTTGACCCCGCGCTCCTTCTGCAGCGCCGACATCGCCTGGGCCATGCCCTGACGGTCGCTGCCGTACTGCTTCTTGAGCTTGGCGATCTCAGGTTGCAACTCCTGCATGGCCCGCTGCGAACGGACCTGCTTGACGAACAACCGGAACAGCAGGATCCGTACGGTGATCACGAGGAAGACGATGGACAGCGCCCAGGTCAGACCCGAAGCAGCCGGCAGGAATGTCGAGAACAGTGAGTGCCACATCTTGAGCACCCACGAGATCGCGGTATAGAGCCAATCAAACAACAGCCGTCTCCTGACTTGCCGACCGCCGTTGCGGCCCAAAGCTTTTCGGCAGCGCATCGGGGCGCGGGGAACCCTGGTCCGGGGCCTGCGCGTCGCCGTAGGACGACGGTACGCGCCGCGCCGCGCCCGTGGGTTCGCGGTCGAGCGACGGCGGGGGGCACCCTGCCTCATCCGGGGCGGTGTGCAGGGCCGGTACGTGATCGACGCCGCCGGGGTGCCACGGCCCGCAGCGCAGGATCCGGCGTAGGGTCAGCCAGCTCCCGCGCGCCGGCCCGTACCGTTGCAGGGCGGTCACCGCATACGCGCTGCACGTCGGGTAGAAGCGGCACCGCGGGGGTAACGCCGGGCTGACCGCATCGCGGTACCAGGCCACGACCGCGAGCAGGCCGCGACCGAGCAGCCCGGACGCAGGATCGGTCGGCTGTGGCGCAGCGGGTCCGGGATTCACGGGGTGGCCGATGTCTCGGCTCTGTCCGCAGCCCGGGTCAGGGCTCGGCCCAGGGCGCGATCCAGCGATCCGCCGAGGTCGGCGCTGCGGCGTCCGGCCGCTGCGGGTAGCGCGCGGACAACGACGCCGGTGCCGGGCGGCAGGCTTCTATAGCGATCGCGCATCAGGTGCCGCAGTTGTCTGGTGACCCGGTTGCGGGTGACCGCGTTCCCGACGGCTCGGCTGACGATGAAGCCGACGGAGGTGGAGCCCATGCCGGGGGAAACGTGTACGGCCAGCGGTCCGTGCCCGCAGCGCTGTCCGCGCCGTACGACAGCGTCGAAAACGACGCGGCGGCGCAGTCGAACCGTCGCGGGCAACATTGACGTTGGGTGGGCGGGCCGGTTGATGGCTGGGCCCGGATCAGGCAGAGAGCTTGCCGCGGCCCTTACGGCGGCGAGCGGCCAGAATCGTGCGACCGGCGCGGGTTCGCATCCGCAACCGGAAACCGTGCGTACGTGCACGCCGGCGGTTGTTCGGTTGATAGGTGCGCTTGCTCACGGTCGAAACTCCTGGATGTGAGGAGGCATCGCAGATCGGCGATGCCCAGGGCAGGCAAGGTCTCCGCTACCTTCACAGGGACCGCAGGGGTACAGCATACGTGCAGCCAGCGGACTACGGATAAGCGGGCAACCCCATCGCCAAACCTGGACCGAAGCGTCGGTTGTCGGCGCCACGCCGAGGCTGTTACGTTGCCGCTCTCCCGCCCGGTAGGCTTCCCCGGCTACCCGCTCGTCAGCAAGGTATTGCCGCCGCCGGTCGAGAGACGACGACTCGGAGTTCGGCCCGATGCACAGCCTGTGGACAAGCGTGTGGACTGCTCGGTACGGGGGGTGCTGCAGGCGAAAACCGCGGGCGCGCGCTCGCATTGGGTACGTGGAGAAGCCGAGGGGGCTAAGCGTAGGTGTCAGAGCCCTTGGACCTGTCCACAGCTTGGGACCGGGTGCTCACTAGCCTCGAACGAAGCGACGTCGCACCACACCAGATGGCCCTGCTCGGCCTGACCCGGCCGTTGGGTCTGGTCGAGGACACCGTCTTGATCGCAGCCCCGAACGAGTTCACCCAGAATTTCCTCGAATCCCGGCTGCGCCCTCGGCTGACCGAGCAACTGTGTGTCGAACTCGGCCGTGAGGTCCGGATTGCGGTGACTGTCGAGGCCGTGCCGGACACCTCGTCGCCGGACCTGCTCGATGGCGCGCAGGTGGCCGACTACGGGTTCGCCGACGACGACCCCAGCATCCCGGTCGTCGCCCATGTCCAGCGGCCCACCGACCAGCGCCCCACCGATCGCCACCAGGTCGGTCAGCGCCCGGCCGGCTCAGAATCCGCGGGCGTCGATCCGCGCAACGTCCGTTCGCTGACCGACCACACGCGCCGGACCGAGTCCGCGGACGACGCCCGCTCGACCGGCTCACCGTCGCCCAACGGTGACGGTCGGGTGACCCCGATGGCCCGGGTGCGCGCCCGCCCACATCCACCGGCCCGGCTGAACCCGAAGTACACCTTCGACAGCTTCGTGATCGGTAACAGCAACCGCTTCGCCCACGCCGCGGCCTTCGCGGTGGCCGAGGTCCGTGCGTACAACCCGATGTTCATCTACGGGGAGTCCGGGCTGGGCAAGACTCATCTGTTGCACGCGATCGGGCACTACAGCGAGACCGTCTTCCCGCACCACCGGGTGAACTACTTCACTACCGAGGAGTTCACCAACGACTTCATCAACCTGGTGCACGCCGGTCGGGCCGAGGATTTCCGGCGTCGGTACCGCGATGTGGACCTGCTCCTGGTCGACGACGTGCAGTTCCTCGAGCGTGCCGAGCGGACCCAGGAGGAGTTCTTCCACACGTTCAACACCCTGCACAATGCGAACAAGCAGATCGTGATCTCCTCCGACCGCCCGCCGAAGCAGCTGACCACGTTGGAGGATCGGCTGCGTACCCGGTTCGAGTGGGGACTGATCACCGACGTCACGGCCCCCGATCTGGAAACTCGGATCGCGATCCTGCGTAAGAAGGTTGCCGGCGACGTCCTGCCTGAGGTCGCCTCGGAGGTGCTGGAGTACATCGCCTCGAAGATCCAGACCAACATCCGCGAACTCGAGGGCGCGCTGATCCGGGTCAACGCCTACGCGAGCCTCAACCGCACCGAGGTCTCGATCGGATTGGCCGAGGAGGTCCTGCGCGACCTGCTGCCCGACACCGAGGGTCCGAAGATCACTGCGACGATCATCATGTCGGTGACCGCCGAGTACTACAGCGTCACCGTCGATGACCTCAAGGGGCACAGCCGCAGCCGGGTCCTGGTCACTGCCCGGCAGATCGCGATGTACCTGTGCCGGGAGCTGACCGAGTTGTCCCTGCCCAGGATCGGACAGATCTTCGGCGGCAAGGACCACACCACGGTGATGCACGCCGTCCGAAAGATCAGTGCCCTGATGGCCGAGCGACTGCAGATCTTCAACCAGGTCACCGAGCTGACCAACCGGATCAAGGCACGTGCGCGCCAGTAAGCCGGTCCTCACATGAATGCTCCCAAGACGCAATGATAAGAATCCACAGAGGACGATGCGAGAACCCCGATCTGGCAAGCGTGCACAGCGTGGGGACAACTATGTGGACAACGGTGGATACGGCCGCAATCTCTGGCTCGGTAACCGGTAGGAAACACAAATGTCCCCAGTCGTTCACCATTCAGGCTCAGGTCGTACACAGTGGCCGGACCTGCCCAGTGCGCGTGCCGAGCAGGCAGGACAACGTGATATCCACAGCATCCACACCCGTGATGACGATGACGAGTTCTATCTAGCGAGATGACATGCACCACAACCAGGATGGGGAAGAGTTGAGGATGGGGACAGCATGAAGTTCCGGGTGGAGCGAGATGCACTGGCAGAGGCAGTCGCCTGGACGGCCCGCAGCCTGCCCGCTCGTCCGCCGGTCCCGGTCCTGGCCGGTCTTGTGCTCGCCGTCGAGGGCGACACCCTGGAGGTGTCCGGATTCGACTACGAGGTCTCCACCCAGGCAGAACTTCCGGTGCACGCCGCCAGCGCCGGCCGAAGTCTGGTCTCCGGCCGGCTGCTGGCCGACATCACCAAGTCGCTGCCCCCGCACCCGGTGGACGTGGCCGTCGACGGGCCCCGGCTGTCGATCAACTGCGGCAACGCCCGGTTCAGCCTGCCGACCCTGCCGGTGGAGGACTACCCGGCTCTGCCGACCATGCCCTCGACTGCGGGGACAGTGCAGGCCTCGGTCTTCGCCGAAGCCGTCGGCCAGGTGGCCATCGCCGCCGGCCGCGACGACACCCTGCCCATGTTGACCGGCGTCCGGATCGAGATCGAAGGCGAGACCATCACGTTGGTGGCCACCGACCGGTTCCGCCTGGCACTGCGCGAGTTCGCCTGGGAGCCGGGGACGCCCGGAGCCAGCGCAGCGATCCTGGTGCCGGCCCGTACCCTCGCCGACGCTGCCAAGACTCTCACCGGCGGCTCGGAGGTGACCGTGTCGCTGTCCAGCAGTGGCGTGGGCGAGGGACTTCTCGGGTTGTCCGGTCAGGGCAAGCAGACGACGACCAGGTTGCTGGACGCGGAGTTCCTGAAGTACCGCTCCATCCTGCCGCCGGAGTTCTCCGCGCACGCCGAGCTCGATGTCGCGATGTTCACCGAGGCCGCCAAGCGGGTCGCGTTGGTGGCCGAGCGCTGGGCACCGCTGCGCTGCGAGTTCTCCTCGGGTGCGGTCACGCTCCGGGCCGGCGGCGACGAGGAGTCCCAGGCCGAGGAACGCTGCGAGGTGGTCTTCGACGGCGAGCCAACGACGATCGGGTTCAACCCGGCGTTCCTGCTCGACGGCCTGGCCGCCGTACACTCCGAGACCGCCCGGCTGGAGATGACCACCCCGCTCAAACCGGCGGTGCTCAGCGCGATGGGCGGCGACGGTGATGCCGCGTCGTACCGGTACCTGATCATGCCCGTACGGTTGCCCAGCTAGTTTGTCGTTCTCATCAGCCAGGAGCACTGCTATGCAACTCGGAATGATCGGCCTGGGCAAGATGGGCGCCAACATGGTCGGCCGGCTCCGCGATGCCGGGCACGAGGTGATCGGGTACGACGTGAACCCGGGCAGCCGCGACGTGGATACCCTCGAGGAACTGGTGGCCGCACTGCGGGCACCCCGGGCGGTGTGGGTGATGGTCCCGGCCGGCGAACCGACCCAACAGACGATTGCCGCGCTCGGTGAGCTGCTCGAGGCCGGCGACCTCCTGGTGGACGGCGGGAACTCCCGCTTCACCGACGACCAGGTGAATGCGGCGGCCTTGGACGAGCGCGGGATCGGGTTCGTGGACTGCGGCGTCTCCGGCGGGGTGTGGGGCCGGGACAACGGGTACGGCCTGATGGCCGGCGGATCGGTCCCGAACGTGGCGCGCCTGCAGCCGATCTTCGATGCGCTGCGCCCGCCGGTGATCCCCGGCGAACCCGGCGCGGGGTACGCGCATGCGGGCGGGGTCGGTGCGGGGCACTTCGCCAAGATGGTGCACAA
>JACCUM010000278.1 GCA_013811805.1 Geodermatophilaceae bacterium
GTCCATCTCGGCGAAGCCGTCCGGCTGTGCAGTGGGGTTCTCGGTCATCGGCATCCGAGCGTAGGGCACCGGCGTCTACGGTCTCATCCCCGCGCTCGTGGCGCCCTTAGCGCTCGTTCCGGGTCCCAGGCCGGGCCGTCCGAGGATAGCCTCGGGAGGTGCGCGACGCCGCTGTGTCCTTTGTGGCCGACGACGCAGGTATGCCGACGTTCGGGTCGGCGCTGGCCTCACTGTCGCCGCGGTTCTCGGTGGAATCGTCCCCGGCGCGGCAGGTCAAGCGAACCTGGCTCGACACCGACGACTGGCGGCTGCACGAAGCCGGAATGGTCTTGGAGCACACCGAAACACCCACGGATGATCCTCGGCTCGTGCTGCACGACGCGCAAGGACGCCGGCACACTCAGCCGGCGCAGCAGCTCTCGTGGCCCGCCCGCATCGGAGCGCTCCGAGAGGGGCCCGTGCGTTATCAGATCGAGAGTGTCCTCGGCATTCGCGCCCTGTTGCCCGCGGCAGAGCTGCGTGGCCGGCAACAGGACCTGCGAGTCTTGAACCCCGATCGAAAGACAGTGGTGCGCCTCATCATCGAGTCATCGGTGAGGTCAGGAGGTGTGGAACTCCCGGACCAGCTCTCGGTTTCCGCCGTGCGCGGATATCAGGATCAGGCAGATCGGGTGATCGCCCGGCTCAGCACCGTGAAAGGCGTATCCGCTTCCGAGGCATCGCTCTACGAACGGGCATTGGCAGCTGCCGGTCGGGCCTTCGGGGACGACGTACCCGAGCCGGTCCTACTGACCGGCTCGATGCCGGCAAGCAGTGCGGTGATTGCCGTTCTGCACGGCTTCCTGTCCACAGTGGAGCGAACACTCGACGGGGTTGTCCGTGACATCGACCCCGAATTTCTGCACGACTTCCGGGTCGCGGTGCGGCGGTCGCGATCGACGCTGAAACTGGCAGGTGACGTGCTCGAGTCGGAGCCGGCCGAGCAACTCGGCCGAGATCTCAAGTGGATCGGTGACCTGACCTCCCCCACCCGCGACCTCGATGTGCACATCTTGGGCTTGCCCGACATGGCCGCCGGTCTGCAATCGGCCGCGCCGACCGATCTAGATCCCTTTCGTCGCTACCTGCTGGCCCAGCGCCGGACCGAGTTCCGCCGCCTGGCGCGCGCGTTGCGATCAGCCCGATTCCGCAAGGTCCTCGAGCACTGGCGGGCGTTGGGCCTATTGGCCGAGCCGTCGGATCCCGAGCATCAGGTCAGCGCCGGAGAGCTGGCTGCGCAGCGTGTCAGACAGGCACATCGTCGGGTCACCAAGCGAGGTAGATCAATCGGCCCCGATTCCCAGCCGGAGGCCTTGCACGACCTCCGCAAACGGTGCAAGGAGTTGCGCTACCTGCTCGAGATCTTCCGACCGCTGCACGACCCGGCCACCCACCGTTGCGCCCTGAAGGACCTCAAGGGTCTGCAGGAGGTGTTGGGTGAGTTCCAGGACGCCGAGGTACAGAGCCTGGCCGTACGCGAGTTTGCCGCAACGATGATCTCCACCCGATCCACGCCGGCCCCCACCGTATTGGCCATGGGTGAGCTGGCAGCCCAACTCAGCACGCACCAACGCCATGCGCGGACCGAGTTCGCGGCCAGCTTCGCGGCCTTCGACAGCGCCGACAGCAGAGCTCGGTTCCGAGAACTGGCAAGCGGAAGTCCGGCATGAGAGTCCTTGCGACGTACAACATCAAGGGCGGAGTTGGAAAGACGTCGACGGCGGTGAATCTCGCCTATCTGTCGGCTCGGGACGGTGCCCGGACGCTGCTCTGGGACCTGGACCCGCAGGGTGCGGCCAGCTTCATCCTCCGGATCAAGCCGCGCGTCAAAGGCGGCGGTGAGGGACTGGTGCGGCGCAAGTCATCCCTCGAGGCCGCGATCAAGGGCACCGACTTCGACGACCTCGATCTGTTGCCGGCCGACTTCTCCTACCGCAACCTCGACCTGCTGCTCGACGCCCGCAAGAATTCGATCGCTGTCCTGCGACGACTGCTGCGCCCGCTGTCCGTGGACTACGACACGATCGTGCTGGACTGTCCGCCTGGCATCTCGCTGGTGTCCGAGAGCGTCATGTACGCCGCGGACACCCTGCTCATCCCGCTGATCCCTGCGACGCTGTCGTTGCGGACCTTCGACCAGTTGACCGACTTCGTTGGTGGCATCGACGACCGTCGTCCGTCACTGTGCGCCTTCTTCTCGATGGTCGACCGCCGCAAGAAGCTGCACCGTGACGTCGT
>JACCUM010000304.1 GCA_013811805.1 Geodermatophilaceae bacterium
GCGCCGCCCTGGCCGGGTGGTGTGGCACCGCCGGTCCCGGCGCGGGGACCGGCACTGGGTCCACTGCCGGCGTTTCCGCTGGGACCACCAACTGGCGCGCCGTTCCCGCCGGGACCGGACGGGCCGCCGGGGCTGGGGTCTGGAAGGGGGATTCCTTCGGCGGGGTCGGGGGGCTTGACTCCGCCGTTGGTGAACTGGGTGTAGGTGTTCGGGTCGAACGGGCTGTTGCCGTAGAACCGCCCGGCGCCGCCCATGAACGCCCCGGCCAAGCTGGTGGCCGTGAACGGGTTGGTCCAGTTGTCGTAGACCAAGCCGTTGGCCATGAAGCTGCCGGCCGGTGAGGCGATCATGTTGTTCAGCCCAACTCGGATGGGTTTGCCGACCGGCAGCGCCGCGGACAGCGGCCCGGCGAAGGTCCCGACGACGGCGCCGGTGGCTGCCCCGATAGCCGAGGCCTGGGTCTTCTGCCAGTCCCAGCTGTCCCGGGTTTCCAGGGCATTGATCTGATACGCCTGAGTAGCCGCGTCGATGAAGGTCTCTTCGGTGATCTCCTCGAACAGCTCCCTACCCAACACAGCGGGGTTTTTGAGCGTGCTGACTAACTGGCTAGGAACGCCGCCTATCCCGGTGGCCGCCCGGGTCCCCAGGTTGCGCCCCAGGTTCGTCATCGCGACCTTGACCGCCGTGACCCCGGCTTGGCTGGCGGCCTTGATAGTCAGTTGACGCGCCCAGATCAGGCCCAGCTTGGCTATCAACGACCGGATCACGGTCTGCAACGTCGCCCAAGCTGCGGCGGCCGCTGCTGCCGGACCGACGCCCGTCCAAAACAGCGCCAGCACCGTGATGAACAACGCTGTGATGGTGACCCAGAAGGCGACGTTGATCGAGATCTTGGTGTATTCGGTCTCCTGCGCGAAGGCGCTGCTCTGCGAAGCGTACTGATAGACGTTGTCAGCCAACGCCATTACCTCGGAATTGAACCCGGTGAACAGATTGTCGGCGACCTGGTCAAAGGTCAACGCGGCCGGTGAATCCCAGCCAGATCGGATGACGTTGTACGCCCCGGCGCCGTCATTGGCAGCCTCGGTCAGAACGCCCTGCAGCTCGGTGTAAAGCTCGGACAGCTGACGCAGCAAGCTTTCGCTGCCTTCAGGCCAGAACTGCCCCGCAGACAACCCCGAGACCAGAATGTCTGCCCAATCGGGCATACTCTCGCCCCAAGCCGGAGTGATGTCATTACCGCCCCGATTGCCGACCGCCCAATCGACTACATCACCGGCCCCCACATCCCACCCCCGATCCCAACCCCGACACCGACCTCGGTCGCCTTAGAGGCATCATCGTCGGTCGCCGAGAGAAGCACCAGCGGCGTTACCGACAACCCAGGCGGGACCGCTCGGGGTCCGTACCGCCTTGTCGGGATGCCTACCTCGGTTGCTGCACGGTCAGCTCGTCGCCTCCGTCGGGCAACTTCTCGCCAGGCGCACCGGAGACCTGTACACCCTCGGTGCTGTTGTCCACGCCCTGCATGTCCAGGTGCTGCGGTACGTCGACGCCGCCTACGTCGACGCCGGGTACCTCAATGTCGTAGTCAGCGCGCGCCTCGTAGATGCGCTCGGCCATACCGTCCGGCAGACGCTCGATGACGCTGTCTGGGATTCGCTCCGCAATACGTTCGCGGATGGTGTCGGCCGGCCCGCCAGGGTTCTGGAGTGCCGGTCCGGCTGCTTGGCCGCGCTCACCCGGTCCCGTTTCGGGCGTTGGCTGGACCGAGCCGCCGTCGGCGACCGGCTGTGTCGTCATCCGGTCTGCGCCAACGGTGGCAGGATCGCGACCCCCACCCGCGTCGCTGACAGCAGCCGGGCGACCCTCACCGGCCGCAGGACCGCTACCGGGGATGGATTGGGCCCCTCCCGCAGTGCCGCCGGTTCCGGCCTCCGCAGCGTCGTACCCCATCTCGCTGGTCGTCCCGTCGGTGCTGGACTGGGCACCACCCCCCGAACCGGCGACAACCTGGGTCTCGTCTCCCGGCGGCAGGTACGGGGACTGGGCGTCGCCGATCGGCTGACGCTCGTAGCTGATGTCCTGGTCCGCTGGGCCGCCTAGCTGGGCATCTTCCAGCACGACATCCGACGTCCCCATCTCGCCCTCGCCCGCTGAGCTGCCGCCGGATGAGGAGCCCCCGCCACCGGACGAGGCGCCCCCGCCACCGGACGAGGCGCCGCCACCACCACTGTTGAAGCTCGGGACGTCGACCCCAACTTCTGAGGCCTGCTCCTGGTCGGCGGCGAGGGAGTCTTCAGCACATTTGCGGATGTTCTGGCCTGCTTCAACGACTCTATCCACGGTTACCTTGCCGCGAGCGGCCAGCCCGGCGGCCTGACCCTCTTCGACGAACGACTGCCGGAATTTCGAGCCCGGCTCGTCGGCTCCGTACGTCCGGTCGGTGAGCAGGCCGGTGATCTGACCGTTGAGGGCGGTCCAGCGGGATTGCAGGGTGGCAGCAGCCTGCTCCCACTTGGCCAGACCGTTTGAGACTGTTTGGGCATCCAGGTCTACATGGTCCTGTGACATGCGGAGATCAGCCCTTTCCGAACATCTGGTCGGTCATGCGCTCGAGCATGCCCTCGATATTGCCGTCCATGTGCATCTGCATGTCCTCGCGGGGGACGAGTGGCTCGAAAACCTCCAGGACCTGCTCCTGAGCCTTCTCGCCCGCGGCCTTGATCGTGTCGGTGATCGTATCGGCCAGCTCTCGCGAGTCCGGCTGGCGATAGATGCGCGGATCGAGATCCAGCCGGATGAGCTCACCACGCGAGCCGACGGTGGCCGAGATCAACCCGTCCGGCGACTTCTCGGTGACTTGTACGGTCCGAGCGCGCTCCTGGAGCTTGGGGCCTTCGGCTACCAGCTTCTGGAAACTGCCCTGCAGTTCCTCCGCGTACGCGCGCAGGCCGGCGATGTCTGAGCGTTCTGCGCCTCTCATCGGCTCCACACTGGCGCACCTCCGTACCACTGCGGTGGATGGTTCTAGGTGAGACGAGGATACTGAAGCCCAGGTTCCGCGTTGACTTTTCTTTCCTGATCGACAGTTCGACTCGACCGAGCGGAGACACGCATGCGCCGTACGGGGCCGCTGCTCGTTGCCGCCGTACTGGCGATCGGAACGGCGCTGGTCCCCATCGGAAGCGCCCAGGCCGTGGACCCGTCATGTGACAGCCAGCAGGGCGACTTGAATCCCATCGAAGCGCTGCCGTGGGCGCAGCGGATGTACGACCCGGCCAACAAGCTGCAACCGTTCAGCCGGGGGGCCGGGGTCACCGTGGCCGTCCTGGACTCGGGCGTCGATCCCACGCATTTCCAGCTGGCTGGAAAGGTCCTGCCGGGCATTGGCTTCGTACCCGACGCACCTCCGGTCGGCCGCATCGACTGCGTTCCCTTTGGTACGGCGGTGGCCAGCATCATCGCGGCTGAACCCGTGGGCGGGATCGGCTTCTACGGCCTGGCGCCCAGGGCGACGATCCTGCCGGTCCGGGTCAGCGAGGGGATCCACACCAACCCGGACGACGAGGCACTGCCAGCAGGCGTCCTCGCGGAGGGCATGGACTACGCAGTTGCCAACGGTGCCGACGTCGTCGCGGTGTCGGCAGTCAGCTATGACAGTGATCCGGTCCTGCAGAGCGCGGTCGCTCGGGCGGTCGTCGCCGGAGTGATCGTCGTGGCGGCCGCTGGGGATGGTCACAACGAAAGCCAAGAAGGGCTGCGGCCAGATCTGGAGTTCCCCTACCCGGCCGCGTACGACGGCGTCATCGGGGTCGGCTCGATCGGGGCCGACGGACAACGCAGCGGGACCTCGCAGATCGGGCCCTACCTGGACCTGGTCGCCCCGGGGCTGGACGTCACCGCGGCCGCGTTCGGCGGGCACGACTCTTACAACGGCACCGGCATCGCCGTTGGCTTCGTCGCGGCCGCAGCTGCGCTCATGCTCGGCCAACCAGGCACCGATCTTCGCCAGCTCAGCGGCACGCAGTTGGTCGACGTGCTGACCGGGCGGCTCTACGCGACGGCCGACGCAACGGTCGGCGGGGCGCCAAGTCTGGCCTACGGCAAAGGCCTCGTGGACCCGTACCGGGCAATGAATGAAGCCACCGGCGGAGTACCGCAGGCGGTGGACGACCCTCGACGGCCGCCCCCCGACGAGGCGGCGCTGGCCTTGGCCGCGCAACGGGCAGCAGCCAACGACTCATCGCTTCGCGACGCGCTGCTGTTCGGCGGATTGGCCCTGGTTGTCCTCGCGATCGCCTTTGTCTGGCCCCGGGCGCGCCGCCACAAATGGCTGCCGGGCCGGGAACGCGAACTCCTGGAGGGCACCGAGGACAAGCGCCCAGAGCACCTCCCGGGCGAGATGCTCTTTCGAAACTCGGCTGACAAGGTCAAGCAGGACCGGTCCTAGGCCGACACCATCGGCAGCACTTCCTGACGAACACCCTTCGCCAGACGCGGGATAGCGGCGGCTATGGCCTGCCCGGTCGCACCCCGCTCGGTCGGGAGATCACGCCGGGGACGCCTCGACCGCGCAGGGACGCACCCGCGGTCTCCACGACGAAGAGCAAGGCGATGGCGCCGACCACACAGGACCCCATCATGTAGAACGCAGGCACCAGGTTGTTCCCCGTCTGCCCGATCAGCGCATCGTTGACCGCCGGAGCCGTGCCGCCGAACAGCGACGTCGACACGTTGTAGGCGATGGCGAATCCGGCAAAGCGGACATGGGTGGGGAACATCGCCGGGAAGGTCGCCGAGATGGTGGACAGCTGCAGCACGTAGAGGAGACCGAGGACTCCAAATCCGATCACTGCGCCGCCGATGCCGGTTCCCATCAGCTGGTACATGGGCACCGCCATCACGAATAGCCCGATCAGCGAGACCCACCACAGCGGCTTGCGGCCGACGCGATCCGACAGCGCCCCGGCGAAGGGGATGACCACCATCATCGACAGCATGCCGATGATCGGCACGATCAAGGCGCCGTCGGCGCTCAACCCGGTTTCTTGCTCGAGGTAGGTGGGCATGTAGCTCAACAGGGTGTAGTTCACGACGTTAAGGGCCACCACGAGGCCGGCCAGCGTGAGCAGCGGCTTCCAATATCCCACCAGCAGATCCCGGAACTGGGTCTTGGTCTCGTCCTCGGTTCCGCCGGCCTCCTCCAGTTCGCGAAAGACTGG
>JACCUM010000314.1 GCA_013811805.1 Geodermatophilaceae bacterium
CCGACGTACCCGCCACCAGTATGGAGTCCATGGCGATGGCCAAGGAGCTGAAACGTCGGGGCTTCTCCTTCGTCGGACCGACCACGGCCTACGCGCTGATGCAGGCCACTGGCATGGTCGATGATCACGTGGCCGACTGCTGGCGAGCCGGGCGGTAACGTCCCCTGGTGCTGGTTCGCGTCGCCGTCTCGGCACCCAACGACCTGGCTGCCCGGGCCGGTGTGGCTGTGGCAGCGGCCGGCGGAAACACCGTCGATGCAATGATCGCGGCTGCCGTCATGACGATGGTGACCGAGCCCGGCATGGTGTCGCTGTCTGCCGGGGGTTACATCACCGTCAGCGTTCCAGGAGAGCAGCCGGTGACCATCGACGGCGGCGTCGAGATGCCCGGTCGGGATCGCCCGGAGTCCTGGTTCGGCGGCGCGGTCCGCGAGGTGCACAGCGGGTACGGCGGCGGGGTCACCATGACTGTTGGCCACGGCTCGGTGGCGACTCCGGGTGCGCTGGCAGCGCTGGACCTGCTGCACGCGAGATCCGGACGGCTGGGCTGGCCGGATTTGCTCGAGCCGGCGGCGGCGGCCCTCCGATCCGGTTTCCCGTTGGGTCGCTCTGCCCGGCACTATCTGGAGTTCGTCCATGAGACCGCCTTCGGGTGGCAACCCGACAGTCACGCCGCGCTGCACGGTCCGAGCGGGCGGCTGATCGGTCCCGACGAGTTGGTGCGCATTCCGGCCTTGGTGGATTCCTTGGAGGTGCTGGCCAGCCACGGTGCCGAGGCTTTCTATCGCGGTGCCTTGGCCGACCTGATCGTCGCGGACATGGACGCCAACGGGGGATTGCTCGGCGCCCGGGATCTGGCCGAGTACGAGGCAGTGCTGCGACCGGCGCTCGGTTCGGAGCATGGCCGGTGGCAGCTGGCGACCAACCCCGCACCGGCCGTCGGCGGGGTGACACTGACCGCGATGTTGTCCCTGCTGGCCGGACGACCGACGGGGGACTGGACGGCTGCGGACGTGGCCCATCTGGTGGCCGTCCAGGAGGCAGTGCTGAGCTATCGGATCCATCATTTCGAAGCCGCTCCTGACCGGGTGCAAGCGGCGCAGGCGCTGCTGCAGATGGTCGACCGGCGTGATCTGGCCGCGATGAGTTCTCCGAGCACGGCGCACGTGTCGGTCGCCGGTGATGACGGCGTGGCCTGTGCGGTCACGGTCTCGGCCGGCTACGGATCGGGACTGATGACCCCGGGAACCGGAATCTGGCAGAACAACTGCCTCGGCGAACCGGAACTCAATCGTGGTGGCCTGCACTCACTACGGCCCGGGACCCGGCTGCTGTCCAACATGGCGCCCTCCGTGGCGACCCGCGGCGACGGCGCCGTGCTTGCGATCGGTTCGCCGGGTGCGGACCGGATCAGTACGGCGCTGGCCCAGGTGCTGGCCGGACACATGCATGGTCGGCAGGCCCTTGACGAGGCGATCGCTCACCCTCGGGCGCACGTACGGGTCGGACCCGATGCAACCGTGGTCGACGCCGAAGCGGACCTGGATCTCGGGAACCTCGAGCTGCCGGTCCGGACTTTCCCCGCACAGGCGATGTACTTCGGCGGAGTCGGGGCCGCCTGGTGGGAGCCGGACACCGGCCTCCATGCTGCCGCGGACCCGCGCCGAGCCGGAGCCATCCGGATCAGCGCCCTCGCGTAAGACTCGGCCGGCGTTCCGACTCAGGGACCCCTGCGACGCTAGGTCCGTAGCTTTCTTCCCCTGTCAGCCCTGCTTCGGGCGGTCAGCGGCCGGAGAAGGTCGCCTGCTGCTTGGCCACGAACGCGGCCACCGCATCCTTGTGATCCTGGGAGCCCCCGGTGGCAGCCATCAGCTCGCCCTCTCGGGTCAGTGCCGTGGTCAGATCCACTCCCGCGGAGAAGTGCAGGGCCGACTTGATCGCGCCGTAGGCGACAGTGGGTCCGGCGGCCAGACGGTGCGCCAACTCCGCGGCCCGAGCGGCCAGGTCCTCGTCCGCGACGACCTCGGTGACCAGGCCGATCGCGAGAGCGTCGTGGGCGGAGATCGGCTCGGCCAGCATGGCCAGTTCGGTGGCTTTGGCATGCCCGATGAGGCGCGGCAGCGTCCACGAGGAGCCGGTGTCCACCGAGAGCCCGATCCGGGCGAAGGCCAGCAAGAACACCGCGCGAGAAGCAGCGACCCGGAAGTCGGCGGCGAAGGCCAGCGAGGCCCCCGCGCCGGCGGCCATGCCGTTGACCGCCGCGATCACCGGCTTGGGCATGGTCGCGATCGCCAGCACGATCGGGTTGTAGTGCTCGGTCACCGTCGACAACGGCGCCGGATCTCCCGCCTGCAGCAGGGCGACGTGCTCTTTGAGGTCCTGACCGGTACAGAAGGCACGGTCACCGGCACCGGTGAGCACCACTGCCCGTACCGAGGAGTCGGCTGCGAGTTCGCGCAGCCGATCCCGCAGCACAACCTTCGTGGGGTGGTCCAGAGCGTTCATCGCCTGTTGCCGGTCCAGCGTGAGCGTCGCCACTGCTCCATCGCGGTCCACGTGCACGGACTCGCTGGGTACGGACTCGTTGGGTACGGACTCGCTCACCATCGCCTCCCGGATGCTCGCCTGTCTACCGCGCGCCACACAGCAGAGCGCGCACTCACGCTAGCGGAGCCCCGCGGCCAAGCCTCGCGGGCCGATACGGGAGAATATGGCCCAACAGTCAAGCCACAAGGTAGCCGCTCCGCGTCGGATTCCCCCCGCGGGAACGGCGGGGCAAAGGAGGCATGCATGGCGGCCATGAAACCGCGGACCGGCGAGGGTCCGCTCGAGGTCACCAAAGAGGGGCGCGGCATCGTGATGCGCGTACCGCTCGAAGGCGGCGGCAGGTTGGTCGTCGAGATGTCACCGGACGAGGCCACGGCGCTGTCGGAGGCCCTCAAGGGTGCCACTGGCTAGCTCGCGACCGGCAGGCCTCACCAACATCAGCTCATCAACAAACAATCAAGGCCCCGGAAGGCGCGGACCGCGCCAACCGGGGCCTTGCGCTGTCAGCGGTACCGCCGACCGGCAGTCTCAGTGCGCGGGCCGCGGCGGTGGGATGTCCGACGCCGGTGTCACCGAGGGAGGCGGCGGGTCCGGGAAGTCGTCGTTCTGGCCATCCAGGCCGTCGAGGGCAGCACGCAGCTTGTCTTTGCCGGTGGCGATGTGCTCGGTGTGCTTGCCGCCGGTCTTGGAGTCGACGAATTCGCCGGCCTTGTCCATGCCGGTCTGGATCTTGTCGCTGTGCTGGTCGACCAGGTCGCTGACCTTGCCCTTGAGGTTGTCGAAGGTGCCCACGTTCACACTCGCCTTTCTGACATTGGTGCCTCTGGGTCGATGACCCCCGTGATCACCCAGGGTCTCACGCCCGACTGAGCGCCACCGCGTACACCTGCGCGGTGCGTCCGGCGATCGCCGGCCAGCCGAACTCCTCGAGGACGCGCTCTCGGCCGGCGGCTCCCATGTCCGCAGCCCGCCGCGGCTCGGCGAGTAGCTCGGCCAGTCGCCCAGCCAGGCCCGCCTCGAACGCGCCTGGATCGTCGGCCCCGTAGTGCACCAGCAGCCCGGTCACCCCGTCGGCGACGACTTCCGGGATGCCGCCGACGTCACTGGCGACGACCGCCGTCGCGCACGCGGCTGCCTCGAGGTTGACGATGCCCAGCGGTTCGTAGACCGACGGGCAGCAGAACACGCTCGCCTGGCTGAGCAGGCTGACCACCTCCGTCCGCGGCAGCATCTCCTCGATCCAGACGACTCCGGCTCGCTCCCGCTGCAGGGTGGCGATTCCAGCTGCCACCTCGGCACCGAGTTCGGGAGTGTCGGCGGCTCCGGCACACAGGACCAGTTGGGCGTGCGGCGGCAGGGCGCGTGCAGCGTTGACGAGGTGGATCACCCCTTTCTGCCGGGTGATCCGACCGACGAAGATCACGTACGGCCGATCGGGGTCGATCCCCCGTTCGAGGAGGCTCGCGCGGTTCTGTGTCGGTGCGTAGGCCACGGGGTCGACACCGTTGTAGATCACCTGCACCTTGTCCGGATCCAGGTCGGGATAGCAGTCGAGGATGTCGGCCCGCATGCCGCGGCTGACGGCGATCACGACAGCTGCCGCCTCGTACGCCGAGCGCTCCACATAGGACGAGATGCGATAGCCGCCACCGAGTTGCTCGGCCTTCCACGGTCGGCGAGGCTCCAGCGAGTGCGCAGTGACCACGTGGGGTACGCCGTAGAGCATGGAGCCGAGATGCCCGGCGAAGTTC
>JACCUM010000324.1 GCA_013811805.1 Geodermatophilaceae bacterium
GACTGGGACTCCGTCGAGGTGCACTGGGCGCTGATGTACCCCGACGCGTACGAGGTCGGCCTGCCCAACCAGGGGATCATGATCTTGTACGAGGTGCTCAACGAGCGCTCGGATGCGCTGGCCGAACGCACCTACGCCGTCTGGCCGGACCTGGCCGGGTTGATGCGTGAGCACGGGCTCCCGCAGTTCACCGTGGACGGACACCGTCCGGTGATCGACTTCGACGTGTTGGGGATCAGTTTCGCCACCGAACTCGGCTACACGAACATGATCGAGGCTCTCGATCTCGCCGGCATCCCGCTGCACGCGCAGGACCGCACGGACGAACCGCTGGTGATCGCCGGTGGACATGCCGCCTTCAACCCGGAGCCGATCGCGGACTTCCTCGACGCCGCCGTCCTCGGGGATGGGGAGCAGGTCGTCGGCGCCCTCACCGACGTGGTCAAAGCCTGGAAGCTCGACGGCAAACGGGACGGACGGCTCGGGCTGCTGTCCCGGCTCGCCAGAGTCGAGGGCGTGTACGTGCCCGGCTTCTACGACGTCGACTACCTGCCCGACGGGCGGATCCGGCGGGTGACGACGAACCAGCCCGCTGCCCCCTACCGCGTCGGCAAGCGCACCACGATGGATCTCGACGAGTGGCCCTACCCCAAGCAGCCGCTCGTTCCGCTGGCCGAGACAGTGCACGAGCGGATGAGCGTGGAGATCTTCCGCGGCTGCACCCGGGGATGCCGGTTCTGCCAGGCCGGGATGATCACCCGGCCGGTACGCGAACGCTCGATCACCGGCATCGGTGAGATGGTCGATGCCGGGCTCAAGGCCAGCGGGTACGAGGAGGTCGGCCTGCTCAGCCTGTCCAGTGCGGACCACTCCGAGATCGGCGAGATCGCGAAGGGCCTGGCCGACCGGTACGAGGGCACCAACACCAGCCTGTCGTTACCCAGCACGCGGGTCGACGCCTTCAACGTGACCCTGGCCAACGAGCTGTCCCGTAACGGCCGTCGCTCCGGTTTGACGTTCGCTCCCGAGGGCGGCAGCGAGCGGCTGCGCAAAGTCATCAATAAGATGGTGTCCAAAGAGGACCTCATCCGTACGGTCTCCACCGCGTACGCCAACGGCTGGCGGCAGGTGAAGCTCTACTTCATGTGCGGCCTGCCGACCGAGACCGACCAGGACGTGATGGAGATCGCGGACATGGCGCGCGAGGTCATCAAGGCCGGGCGGGCCGCGAGCGGGCACAAGGACATCCGCTGCACGGTCTCGATCGGCGGCTTTGTCCCGAAACCCCACACCCCGTTCCAGTGGGCTGCGCAGGCTGACCACGAGACGATCGACCGGCGGCTGAAGCTGCTACGGACGGCAATCAACTCCGACCGCACCGTCGGTCGAGCGATCGGCGTGCGCTATCACGATGGCAGGCCCGGCATCGTCGAAGGTTTGCTCTCCCGCGGCGATCGCCGGATCGGCGCGGTCATCGAGCAGGTCTGGCGCAGCGGGGGGCGGTTCGACGGCTGGAACGAGCACTTCAGCTTCGACCGCTGGATGGACGCCTGCGCCGAGGTGCTGCCCTCGTACGGTCTCGACGTGGACTGGTTCACCACCCGCGAACGCACCCAGCACGAGGTGCTGCCCTGGGACCATCTCGACTCGGGCCTGGACAAGGAATGGCTCTGGGCTGACTGGCAGGACGCCCTGTCAGAGCAGGAGCAGGACGACTGCCGCTGGACACCGTGCTTCGACTGCGGCGTGTGTCCGGGGATGGGCACCGACATCCAGATCGGCCCGACCGGAGTCACATTGCTCCCGCTCACGCCTGTCGCCACCGGGTCGTGAGCGTCACCGTCCGCCGAGCGGGGCCCGAAGACGTTGCCGCACTTGCATCCCTTCGTTGGGGTTGGCGGGTGGATGAAGCCGGCGAGGAGCCTGCTGGGACGGCCGCGCAGTACCTCCAGACGATGAGCGACTGGTGGGCGTCCCATCCGGGCCACGTCGCTGTGCTCGCGCAACCGAGCGACGCTCCCGAGGCGGTCGGCATGGCCTGGCTCGCCATGGGCGATCGGGTTCCCAGCCCGGCGGGGCTGCGTCCGCGCTCGGCGTGGGTGCAGTCGGTCTACGTCCGACCCGATCACCGCGACCGCGGTATCGGCAGGGGAATGCTGGGGTTCGTGGCCGACGTGGCCCGCACGGAGAACTGCGCGTACCTGGCCGTACACCCGAGCCCTCGATCGACCTCGCTGTACGAACGGTGCGGGTACGCGAGCTCCGATGGCTTGCTCGAACTGCGCCTGGACTCGGCTGAGGTGCCTCGCGAGCGTGGCGGACAAGCGGTGATGAGCCGCTGATGGGTACTCGCCAGCCGGACGGCCCACCGCCACCACCGATCGTGCAGCGGTTGCGGATCAGGTACGCCAAGCGCGGCCGGCTTCGCTTCGTCTCACACCGCGACTTCGCCCGTGCCTTCGAGCGGGCGCTGCGCAGGTCCGGAGTGCCGACGGCCTTCTCTGCCGGATTCAGCCCGCACCCGAGGATTTCCTACGTTGGGGCGGCTCCAACGGGTGCAGCCAGCGAGGCGGAGTATCTCGAGATCGGGCTTCAGACCGAATGTGATCCCGAAGAGGTGCGCGCGGCCCTAAACGCAGCACTTCCGGACGGGCTGGACATTCTGGAGGTTCTGCCGGCCGGGCCCGGAGGGTTGCCCGACCAGATCGAGGCCGCACGGTGGCGGATCGAGCTTCCCGGGCTGTCACCGGAGGTCCTGAGTTCCGCGGTTCGTGACTTCCTGGCCCAGGACAGCGTGATCGTCGAGCGGGTGACCAAGAAGGGACTACGGCTGCTGGACGCGCGATCGGCAGTCGTGAGCGTGTCGGTGGAGCGGCCAGGCGAAGCCCGAGACCGCCTTGACTTGGGCAGGGAGGCTGGCGCCGATGGTTGTGCGATACTTGACCTGGTCGTACGGCAGCTAAGCCCTGCGGTACGACCCGACGATGTGCTCACTGCTCTCGGTGCCGTCGCCGGACTGGATGGGCCGCTCACTTCGCGTTCGACGCGGCTCGCCCAGGGACGGCTCGACACCACCGGAGTGCTGACCGATCCGCTCGGTCCTGACCGTGCCGCCGCTGCCAGAGACGGTGCACCAGGTGGGACCTGATCGCGGAACGGTTGACGAGTCCGACGTCGGCAACGATCGAGTGCCTTCGGCATTCGATACACAAGACTTCTGCGAAACCGAGATCACGCCGCTGCCCGTCGGGCGCGACACGCGAACTCGGAATCGCCTGACCCGCCGTACCTGAGCGGCGGCCGAACACCGGATTCGGTGGGCGGCGCCCGGGTACGCGAAACGGAGAACCAGTGTTCGACGACGAGGCGAACGGCAACGACACCTCCAACGACACCCTCGACAACCAGCCAAGCGCGGACAGCGCGCCGACACGAAACACCGCGCGACGCACCGCGCCGCCCCCAGCGATGGCTTTCATGGCGCCGCCCGACCCCGACCCGGCGCTGCCGCGGCAGCGCCCTGACGATCGGGAGACCGACCTCACGGACGGCGCGCAGGCGCAGCGCCCCGATGGTGATTCGGCACCGGTCAAGGCATCCCGGGCCGGCAAGGGGATCGCAACCACCGCTGACGCGTCGG
Organism: Geodermatophilaceae bacterium; assembly: GCA_013811805.1. Taxonomy (GTDB): domain Bacteria; phylum Actinomycetota; class Actinomycetes; order Mycobacteriales; family Geodermatophilaceae; genus JACCQS01. The sequence continues at coordinate 3,641 of JACCUM010000324.1, forward strand.
AGCAGGGCGCGCCGGCCAAGGCGACGAGGGCAACCAAGGCAACCAAGGCAACCAAGGCAACCAAGGCGACGGCCAGGACAGCCAGAACTGGTAAAGCCGCCAAGGAGACCCTGGAGGCAGAGACCGGCACGGTTGACGGAGCTTCCGATACCTCCTCCTCCGATTCGAGTCTTTTCGAGGCGATCCCCTCCGATGAGGTCGTCGACACCTGGGAATCGCCGGTCGACTCAGGCGCTGACACCGACGAGGCCGACGTCGACGGCGGAAATCGCCGTCGTCGCGGCCGGCGAGGGCGTGGGCGCGGCAAGGCCGAGGACTCCGATGGAGAGAGCTCGGACAGCCCAGCCGGCACCGGCGACTCGCGGGACACCGAGGACAGCCCGGTCAACGAGGTGGGGCTTGACGACGAGGGCGCGGAGGACGGTGAAGACGGCGAAGGCGGATCCTCGACGCGGCGTCGGCGTCGGCGTCGGCGTCGGTCCGATGACGACGACGGTGGCGCCCCCAGCTCCCGCGGTGACGGTGGCGGCCGAGGCGAGAATGGCCGCGGGGAATCCGTCGGAGGCGGCAACGAGGAGGTCCGGGGGATCTCCGGCTCCACCCGGCTGGAGGCAAAGCGGCAGCGCCGCCGAGACGGGCGGGAAACCGGCCGACGTCGCGCTCCGATCCTGTCCGAGGCTGAGTTCCTCACCCGTCGCGAGGCGGTCAACCGCGCAATGGTCATTCGGCAAAGTGGTGAGCGGACCCAGATCGGCGTGCTCGAGGACGACATCGTTGTCGAGCACTACATCACCCAGGCCAGCTCCAACTCCTTCGCAGGCAACGTCTACCTCGGCAAGGTCCAGAACGTGCTTCCGAGCATGGAAGCCGCCTTCGTAGACATCGGCAAGGGTCGCAATGCGGTCCTCTACGCCGGCGAGGTGAATTGGGACGCTGCCGGCCTCGAGGGCAAGTCGCGCAACATCGAGACCGCCATGAAGTCCGGCGATAGCGTTGTCGTCCAGGTCACCAAGGACCCGATGGGTCACAAGGGCGCCAGACTCACCTCGCAGGTGAGCTTGCCAGGCCGGTATCTCGTCTACGTGCCCAACGGGTCGATGACCGGCATCAGCCGCAAACTGCCCGACGTGGAACGCAGCCGGCTCAAGGCGATCCTGAAGAAGATCGTGCCCGAGGACGCCGGAGTCATCATCCGTACCGCCGCCGAAGGGGCCAGCGAGGAGGAACTCACCCGCGACGTCAACCGGCTGACCGCTCAGTGGGAGGTCATCCAGAAGAAGGCGGCAGCATCCTCCACCAGCTCACCGAGCCTGCTCTATCAGGAGCCCGATCTCGCTATCCGGGTCATCCGTGACGTCTTCAACGAGGACTTCACCAGGATGATCGTCTCCGGCAACGAGGCCTGGGACACCGTCGAGGCCTATGTGGCCCACGTTGCCCCCGACCTTGCCGATCGGGTCAGCCGGCACACCGGGGAGAGCGACGTCTTCGCCGATCTGCGGGTGGACGAGCAGCTGGCCAAAGCGCTGGACCGTAAGGTCTGGCTGCCCTCCGGCGGCTCGCTGGTGATCGACCGGACGGAGGCGATGACGGTCGTCGACGTGAACACCGGCAAGTACACCGGTAGCGGCGGAAATCTCGAACAGACCGTGACGCGCAACAACCTCGAGGCTGCCGAGGAGATCGTCCGCCAGCTCCGGCTGCGCGACATCGGCGGGATCATCGTCATCGACTTCATCGACATGGTGTTGGAGAGCAACCGAGACCTCGTCCTGCGTCGGCTCACCGAATGTCTCGGCCGCGACCGGACCCGACACCAGGTCGCCGAGGTCACCTCTCTCGGCCTCGTGCAGATGACCCGCAAGCGGGTGGGTCAGGGCCTGCTCGAGGTTTATTCCGAGCCGTGTGAACACTGCAACGGGCGCGGCATCATCGTGCACGCCGATCCGGTCGACGAGAAGCGCCACCGCTCCAGTGGTGAGAGTTCCAGGGGGGAACACCACGGGGACAACCGGCCACATGAGGGCGGCGAACGCAACGAGCACCGCGGCGACACCCGCGGTGAACGTGGCGGCGGGCGCAGTCGCGGACGCAACACCTCCCGTGCCGAGGGTGGGCGTGCAGAACCGTCGACGGACATCAACGAAGCCGCGGCGAGGCCGGCGACAGAAGCGGATCGACACGAAGCCTCGGGGCTGACCGCGCCGGTCACCCACCCAGGGCCCAGCGCCAGCCAGGCGGCTGGCCCGGTTACCCAAGCCGTGACTCCCGCGCCGGACAGACCCGAGTCCGCCGACCTGCAAGCCTGGACCGAGCGGGAATCCTCCACTGCGGGCGCAATCGTCACGGCCGCACCACGGCGACGTGGCCGTCGAGGGGCATCCAGGCCGGCCGGGCCACCCGTCGCGGAAGTGTGAAGTGGCTGACTGCCCTGGTTGGGCGAGGAAACACGGTCTCCGGTAAGCTGGGAGTCCGCGTGTCGCCGCGGTCGACCCGTACGGGATGAGAGTTCCTACCGTCGGTCAGCGCTCGTCGGAAGTCCTCGCTCATCGGAACCCTATTTCGGTGTGCGGTGCAGAAGAATTCAAGGGAGATCCGTGGTGTACGCAGTGGTCAAGGCCGGCGGCAAGCAACACAAGGTTGCTGTCGGTGACGTCGTCGAGGTCAATCGGCTCGACGGCGAAGCCGGTGACGAGGTCAGCCTCCCGGCGCTGCTTGTGGTGGACGGTCGCAGCGTGATCAGCGAGACCTCTGCTTTGGCCAAGATCGCGGTTACCGGGGAGATCGTCGGTCATCACAAGGGTCCGAAGATCAAGATCCTCAAGTACAAGAACAAGACCGGCTATCGCCGGCGGATCGGGCACCGACAGCTGCTCACCGAGCTACTGGTCACCGACATCGATGACGGCAAGCCGAACAAGAGGGCCAAGTCGCAAGCGGCCAAGGACGGAAAACCCAAGGCGGAGGCGCCCGACGACAAGCCGAGCAAGGCTGCGCAGGCGCCCCCCAAAGCGAGCCAGGCGAGCGCTGCCAAGGCCACCACCACGACTGCCACTGTAAAGGCGACCAAGCCGAGCAAGGCCGCCGCGGCGAGCAAGGCCACAGGGGCGAGCAAGAGCACAGCCGCAAGTAAGACCACACAGTCGAGCAAGGCGTCGGAAACCACCGACGAGAAGGAGGACTGAGCGAGATGGCACACAAGAAGGGCGCCTCGTCCTCGCGTAACGGTCGCGATTCGAACAGTCAGCGCTTGGGCGTCAAGCGGTTCGGCGGCGAGATCGTCAAGTCCGGGGAGATCATCGTGCGTCAGCGCGGCACCCACTTCCACCCCGGCACCGGCGTCGGCCGTGGTGGGGACGACACCCTGTTCGCGATTCAGCCCGGTGCCGTCACCTTCGGCAGGCGTCGCGGGCGGGCCCAGGTCAGCGTCGTTCCGGTCGAATGACGGGACGCGCTTCGCGCGTGGAGTGATTGGCTGGCTGTCAGTGACTGCAGCACCGACTGATTGCCCGACTGGCTCATCGCCCCACTGATTGACAAGCCACTCCTCATGACTGCCTTCATCGACCGTACGTTCCTGCACCTGTCCGCTGGAAACGGCGGCCACGGTTGCGCGTCGGTGCATCGGGAGAAGTACAAGCCAATGGGTGGTCCCGACGGCGGTAACGGTGGTCGTGGCGGGGACATCATTCTCGAAGTCGATCCGGGCGTCCATACACTCTTGGACTTCCATCACCGGCCGCATCATCGGGCCGGTAACGGGAAGCCCGGTCAGGGCGACCACCGCAACGGCGCCCAGGGTGAGGACCGGATTCTGGCCGTACCGGAAGGCACCGTGGTCTCCGGCGACGACGGCAAGATTCTCATCGACTTGGTCGGCGAGGGCACTCGGTACGTCGTGGCCCAAGGTGGTCGCGGGGGACTGGGCAACGCCGCACTGGCCTCCGCACGTCGCAAGGCACCCGGTTTCGCTCTGCTGGGCGAAGCGGGTGCATCACGTGATGTCGTGCTGGAACTCAAGAGCGTCGCCGACGTCGGACTGGTCGGGTTCCCGTCGGCGGGAAAGTCTTCTCTGATTGCGGCAGTTTCCGCGGCCAAGCCGAAGATCGCCGACTACCCCTTCACGACCCTTGCGCCCAACCTCGGCGTCGTTGCGGCCGGCGAGCACACGTTCACGATGGCCGACGTTCCCGGATTGATCCCGGGAGCGGCACAGGGCAAAGGGCTGGGTCTGCAGTTCCTCCGGCATGTCGAGCGATGCTCGGTGCTGGTTCATGTCGTGGACGCAGCAACCCTGGAGCCGGGGCGCGACCCGTTCAGTGACATCGAAGCCATCGAGAGCGAACTGGCCGCCTACGGCGGGGCCGGTGGAGCGCTGGTCAGCCGGCTCAGAGCAGTGGCGATCAACAAGATCGACGTAACGGAGGCCCGCGAGCTCGCGGACCTCGTGGTCGCCGATCTGGCTGACCGTGGCTACCGGGTCTTCTTGATCAGCGCAGTAACCGGCGAGGGGGTCGGCGCGCTGACCTATTACCTGGCCGAACAAGTCGCCGCAGACCGGGCGTCGCGCCCGGCGCCGGCCCCCACCCGGCTGATCATCCGGCCGACTCCCGTGGACGACACGTTCAGCGTCACCTCCGACCGAGACGTCCCAGGCGGCTTTGTCGTTCGTGGCGTCAAGCCCGAACGTTGGATCCGGCAGACCGACTTCAGCAATGACGAGGCGGTCGGCTACCTCGCCGACCGACTGGCTCGTCTCGGCGTGGAGGACGCGCTGGTCAGGGCCGGTGCAGTTCCGGGATGCCTGGTCACGGTCTCGGATGTGAGCTTCGACTGGGTACCGAGCACTCCGGATGCCAGCAGTGCCGTCGTGGGCCGACGCGGTGAGGATCCGCGCCTGGACACGTCTGACCGGGTCACCGCCGATCAGCGGCTGGCCAGAAAGAAAGCCCGCCGCCGGCGTACGGATGCGGGGGACTACGCAGTCGACGGTTCCGGCGAGACGACATCGACTGCGTCGCAAGCGGGCATCGAGACATGAACACGCCGCTGGACCCGATCGCCGCGGCTCGTCGGGTCGTCGTCAAGATCGGCTCCTCGTCACTGACCTCGATCGCCGGGGGAATCGACGCGGGACGCCTGACCGAGTTCGTCGCGAGCTTGGCCGCTCATCGGGAAGCGGGTCGGGAGATCGTGGTGGTCTCCTCCGGCGCGATCGCGGCAGGGCTGGCGCCGCTGGGCATCACTCGTCGTCCCCGCGACCTCGCGACAGCTCAGGCCGCAGCCACGGTCGGACAGTTGTTGCTGGTTCAGGCCTACGCCGCCGCATTCGCCGCCCACGGCGCCACGGTGGGGCAGGTACTCCTCACTGCTGACGACTTGCACCGACGCTCGCACTATCGCAACGCCTCGCGAACCATTGCAAAGCTGCTCGCTCTGGGGGTCGTGCCCGTGGTCAACGAGAACGACACCGTGGCTACCGAGGAGATCCGGTTCGGCGACAACGACCGGCTCGCCGCGTTGGTCGCCCATGTAGCCGAGGCGTCCGGCCTCGTCCTGCTCTCCGATGTGGACGGTCTGCACGACGGTGATCCGCACCGGTCGCAGGCCGTACGGGTCCCAGTCGTCAACGGAGCGGCTGACCTGAGGGCCTTGGCCATCGGCTCGTCGCGTGGTGACGGTGTCGGGCGGGGCGGGATGAGCAGCAAGGTGGAGGCGGCGATGATCGCCTCCAGCTCCGGTGTGTCCGTACGGATCGCTCGCGCCGAGGACGTACGAGCCGCCCTCGACGGTGATGATGTCGGCACCCTCTTTCCGGCTACCGGTCGTCGGCCCACCGCCCGACTGTTCTGGCTGCGCTATGCCAGCCGCCCCCGGGGGTCGCTCGTGCTCGACGCCGGCGCCGTCAGGGCTCTGCGAACGCGGCGGGCCTCGCTGCTGGCCGCCGGTGTCACCGGGGTCGGCGGCGATTTCCTGGCCGACGATCCGGTCGAACTCCTCGGGCCCGACGGTATGACGGTCGGTCGCGGTCTGGTGGCCTACGACGCTCGTGAGCTACCAGCGATTCTGGGGAAGTCCACCAGTGAGCTTTCGCCAGAGCTCCGCCGGGAAGTCGTCCACCGCGACGAGATGGTGCTCCACGAGCCAAGCAGCGACTAGCTTCGGCACCGCTGCGCCGACGGACCTTCGGCATGGCCGAGCCGGACTCCTATGTCGGCAGCTACGAGTTCCAGGTTCCGATCTTCGTGTTGACCCACCGGGAACCGCTCGTGGCGCCCAACATGATGACCGACTGAGCTTCACCTTCGTCACCGACGGCATCGAGTCGACGCTGGCACAGGCAACCAAGGCCGCCGGTGACGACAAGGCGGTCACCGTTGTCGGCGGGGTATCGGTGATTCAGCAGCTCCTCAACGCTGGACTGGTCGACGAACTGCACGTCGACGTCATGCCGGTCTTGATCGGCTCCGGTCTACGGTTCTTCAAGAACATCGATCCGGACCGCGTCCGACTCGAGAAGGTGCATGTGCAGGAAGTCGGCGCGCGAACCAGCCTGCGCTTTCGCATCGCCAAGTAGGCCGATCAGCGCAGCCGTGGGGCAAGCTCCTGGGTCCAGAACCGGAAGAACTCCTCTTGCTGCGGGCCGATCTGGTTGACATAGATCTCGTCGTAGCCGGCGTCGATGTACTGCTGCAGCGACTTCGCGTGCACCTCAGGGTCTGGCCCACACGGCGTGGAACTGCCCACCATGTCTTCGGTGACCAGGGACGAGGCCTGTTCGAAGTGCTCCACGGTGGGCAGCACCTGCGCCATCTCTCCCGGCAGTCCGGCGTTGGCCCATAGCCGGTGAACCGTCGCGGCGCCGTCCTCGGCGCTTGTCGCCCAGCACACCTTCGTTCCGGCCAGCATGGGCTTGCCCGCGCCCCCGGCATCACGAAAGGCCTGGATCAGATCCTGGTCGGGCTTGGTGCAGACGAAGCCGTCCGCGATCCGGCCGGCCAGCGCAGCGGCCTTCGGGCCGAAACCGGACAGGTAGATCGGCGGTGGGCGATCCGGTCGGGTGAAGATCTTGGCGTGCTGCACGGTGTAGTGCCGGCCGCGGTGCTCGACCACGTCGCCACCGTGCAGAGCTCGGATCACCTCGACCGCTTCCTCCAACATCTCCAATCGTATGTCGGCGGCCGGCCAGGCATCACCGAGCACCGACTCGTTCAGTGCCTCACCGCTGCCCAGGCCGAGCGCGAACCGGCCGTCGAGCAGTACGGCGCTGGTCGCGGCGGCCTGCGCGATGATCGCCGGGTGGATCCGAACGGTGGGGCAGGTGACCCCCGTGGTCACCGGTAGGCGCACCGCGCGGGCGAGTGCGCCGATCAACGACCACACGAACGGCGCCTGGCCCTGCTCGTGGTTCCACGGGTGGAAGTGGTCGGAGATCGACAGCGCTTCGAAGCCAGCCTGCTCGGCCAGCTCAGCCTGCCGAATCAGGTCAGCGGGGGAATGCTCTTCGGTGGAGAGCATGTAGCCGAATCGAGTCATGCGGCTGCGCTACCCGCTGCCACCGGCAGCAAACGGTATGCGGCGCGGTGGCGCCGGCGCTGGCCGGGGCAGAATGGCGCGGTGAGCGTGCGAGCCATCCGGCAGATCGGTGATCCGGTGCTGCGTACCCCGTCCGACCCCGTCCGCGACTTCGACGACAGGTTGCGCGCTCTGGTGGCTGACCTCGAGGAGTCCGTGGACGCCCCGGGACATGCCGGACTCGCCGCTCCCCAGATCGGTGTCGGGCTCAGGGTCTTCTCGTACAACATCGACGGGAAGATCGGCCACCTGGTCAATCCGCGCCTGGTCGAACGCTCCGCGGAGACCGAGACCCAGGACGAGGGCTGCCTGTCCATACCCGGGGTGTGGTTCCCGACGGTCCGCTCAACGTATGCGGTTGCCGAAGGCCTCGATCAACACGGCCAGCCGCTGACCCTGTCCGGCCACGGGCTGATGGCGCGGTGCCTGCAGCATGAGATCGATCATCTCGACGGCCGGCTCTACCTCGACCGGCTCACCGGTGACACCAAACGAGCGGCCTACCGGGTGCTTGCATGAACGACGTACCGGGCCGCTCAGTCCGGCCGCGCCGCGGCTTGCTCGCGGCATTGGGCCGGCCGGCCCGGGTGGTCGCGGTGGCGTTTGCCCTGGCCATCGTCCTCGGCACCGTGCTGTTGGCCCTCCCGATCGCCACGGAGTCCGGCCGTAGTGCAGGACTGGTGAACGCGCTCTTCACGGCTTCCTCGGCCGTGTCGGTGACCGGGTTGTCCATCGTCGACACGGCAAGTTACTGGTCGACGTTCGGAGAGATCACGATCCTCGTGCTGATGCAGATCGGCGGGTTCGGCGTGATGACGCTGGCTTCGATACTGGCCGTACTGGTGTCACCGAAGTTACGACTCCGGTTCAACCTCACCGTCCAGGCGGAGACGGCAGCGCTGACCCTCGGCGAGGTGGGCCGGGTCGTCATAGGCGTGGTGAAGCTGAGTCTGTTCTTCGAGGCAGTAGCCGCCGTGGCCATCGCGCTGCGATTGGTTCTTGGTTACGACCGGTCGGTGGGACCGGCGGCCTACGAGTCGGTGTTTCACGCGGTGTCGGCGTTCAACAACGGCGGGTTCGCGCTCTTCTCCGACAGCCTGACTCGTTACGTCAGCGATGCCTGGATCTGCGTGCCGATCGCTCTGGCTGTGGTCATCGGCAGCCTGGGGTTCCCGGTCCTGCTCGAGTTGCGCCGGGAGTTGTTCCAACCGCACCTGTGGTCGCTGCACACCAGGCTCACGCTGGGCGTTTCGGGGATCCTCCTGGTCGTCGGGCCGGTGCTGATCACCGCGATGGAGTGGAACAACTCCCGGACCCTGGGCACGCTGAGCATCCCCGACCGACTCCTGGCCGGAACCTTTCACGGGGTGATGCCGCGTAGCGGCGGGTTCAACACAATCGACATCGGCGCCATGAACACCGAGAGCCTCGTCGTGATGGACGGACTGATGTTCATCGGCGGAGGAAGCGCGAGCACCGCCGGCGGAATCAAGGTGACGACTTTCGCGATCCTCGCGTTGGTCATCGCCGCCGAGATCCGTGGTGAGCCCGAGGTCAAGGCGCTGAACCGGCAGATCCCGAACTCGGTGCAACGTCAGGCGCTGACCGTGGCTCTGGTCAGTGTCGGCGTGATCGTGGTGACCACACTGGTCCTGCTGTCCCTGACCGACCTGCCATTGGATCTGGTGTTGTTCGAGACGATCTCTGCCTTCGCCACCTGCGGGCTCTCCACCGGTGCATTGAACGAGATGCCGGCTGCAGCCCATATCATCCTCGCGGTCCTGATGTTCGCCGGCCGGCTCGGGCCGATCACGCTGGCGACCGCATTGGCTACCAAGGAGCGCAACCGGCGCTACCGGCTTCCGGAGGAGCGACCGATCGTTGGCTAGACAACATGGGTAAGAACTCAGATTCAAGCACCGTCGTTCTCGGCCTCGGTCGGTTCGGCAGATCGCTGGCCGTGGAGCTGGCCCGGCGCGACGTCCAAGTTCTTGGCATCGATCGAGACGCCAAGATCGTGCAGGACCTTTCCGATCAACTCACCCACGTGGTCACCGCCGACACCACCGATCCGGACGCGCTGCGTCAACTGGGGGTGACCGACTTCGGACATGCGGTGGTGGCGATCGGTACGGCGACCGAGGCCTCCATCCTCACCGTCGCCGCGTTGTCCGACCTCGGGGTCGCGAGCATCTGGGCCAAGGCGACGAGTCGGTTGCAGGCCCGAATCCTGGAGCGCGTTGGTGCGCACCACGTCGTTCTGCCCGAACACGAGATGGGCGAGCGGGTGGCTCATCTGGTGACCGGTCGAATGCTGGACTTCATCGCGTTCGAGGACGACTACGCCCTGGTCAAGACCCGAGCTCCCAGCGAAGCGGTCGGAAAGTCGCTGGGCGCGGCGAGGTTACGGTCGCGGTACGGCGTCACGGTCGTCGGCATCAAGCGCACCGGACAGGACTTCACCTATGCAACGCAAGAGACCGTTGTCGAGGAGGGGGACATCCTGATCGTGGCGGGAAGGACTAGGGCCGCGGAAGACTTCGCCGAACTGACCTGACCGGCGCGTCAGCGGCAAGCCGCGGGTATTCCGCAGGCGCGGTGATGCCCAGCGCCGGTCTCCCGCCGTCATCAGTCCGGATGAGCCGTGCGGCGGTCACGGCGGCTCGTGACAGATGTCACGGGGCAGCCCGCGCACGCTCGGCTGGCGCAGCAATAGCGCCGTAGGGTGCTGGGAATGGGACAACACAGCCCACAGTTCGCCTCGGTCGCCGATGTCGGGCAGCGGTTGGCCACGGCCGGCTACCTCGCCGACGATGCCATCGCGACCACTGTCTTCCTGGCTGATCGGCTGGCCAAGCCGCTGCTCGTGGAGGGTCCGGCCGGAGTGGGCAAGACAGAGTTGGCCAAGGCGCTGGCCAGCGCGACCGACGCGGAACTGATCCGGCTGCAGTGTTACGAGGGCCTCGACGAGTCGCGTGCGCTGTACGAGTGGAACTACAAGAAGCAGCTGTTGCGGATCCAATCAAGCGCGGCAACGGCATCCGGCGAATCGTGGGACGAGGTCCACGACGACATCTTCACCGACGAGTTCCTGTTGGCCCGTCCGTTGCTGACCGCTATTCGCCGTACCGGACCGACCGTTCTGCTGATCGACGAGACCGACAAGGCCGATGTCGAGGTGGAGGGTCTGCTGCTCGAGGTGCTCAGCGACTTCCAGGTGACCGTGCCGGAACTCGGCACGATCGTGGCCACCCGGCGTCCGCTGGTGGTGCTGACCTCGAATGCCACACGGGAGCTGTCGGAGGCGCTGAAGAGACGTTGCCTGTACCTAGCCTTGGACTACCCGTCCGCCGAACGCGAACGAGAGATCGTGCAGGCCAAGGTTCCTGACCTGGCACCGAAGCTTGCCGAGCAGCTCGTACGGACCGTACGCGCCCTGCGTGCCCTTGAGCTGAAGAAGTCGCCGTCGATCGCCGAAACCCTGGACTGGGCACACACCCTCCTCGCCCTGGGATTGTCCACCTTGGACGAAAGCGCCGTGAAGTCGACACTCGGCGTCGTGCTCAAGCACGTCAGCGATCAGGAGCGGGCGGCAACCGAACTGCGGCTCAACTGAAGATGGACCTGTCCGCGGACCAGGTACGCCGGATTGCCGTTGCCGCACAGGGATTCGACCGACCGGGACCGGTTCGACCGAATCTCGGACATCTCCGGCGGGTCCTGACGAGGGTGGGCGCCTTTCAGATAGACGCGGTCAACGTGTTGGCCCGCTCGCACTACCTGGCTGCCTTCTCCCGGCTTGGCCCGTACCCGATCGACCTGCTCGATCGTCTGACCTTTCGTGTAGCCGGCGCCTACGAGTACTGGGGCCACGCCGCCTCGATCGTCGACATGTCGCTTTACCCGGCGCTGCGGTGGCGGATGACTCGGCAGGCTACGCACGGGCAGTGGTCGAGGTTCCTGGCCAGGGTGCAGACCGAGCGGCCCGGGTACGCCGAGGAGGTGTATGCCGATGTCGCCGAGCGGGGGCCACTGACCTTCAGCCAGCTCCTCGACCCGGCGCGCCGCCCCAAGGACTACTCGCGCTACTCCGCGGCGACGATTCTCTGGGACCGCGGCTCGGACGGCAAGACGATGCTCGAATACCTCTACGCGACGGGCGAGCTCGCCGTCGCGGGGAGATCTAACTTCAACCCGTCCTACGACTTGGCCGAGCGGGTCATTCCGCCGGAAATCCTCGCAGCTTCCGAGCTGAGTGCGGCCGACGGTCAGCGGGAGCTGGTCCGGCGAGCTACCGCTGCCCTGGGAGTCGCCACGGTCAAGGAGGTGGCGGACTACTTCCGGATGTCGATGGCCGACACCAAGTCCCGGATCCGGGAGCTCGTCGAGGGCGGGGAACTCAGCGAATGCCGACCCGAAGGCTGGACCAGCGTCGGCTACCTGCATCCCAGCGCCAGCGCCAAGCCGGTGCAGGCAGCTGCATTGCTGTCGCCCTTCGACTCCCTGCTGTGGGAGCGCGGCCGCGTGCAACGGATCTTCGGCTTCCAACACAGCTTCGAGATCTACGTCCCCGAGGCCAAACGGCAGTACGGCTACTTCGTGCTGCCCTTCCTGTTGGGTGATCAGCTCCAGGCCCGAGTCGATCTCAAGGCCGACCGACCAGGTCGGTGCCTGCTTGTCCGGGGCAGCTTCGCCGAGCCCGGCACCGACAACATCGAGGTGGCTTCGGCCTTGGCCGGCGAGCTGCGTTCACTGGCGAGCTGGCTGGATCTCGACGATGTGTCCGTAGCGTCTCGCGGGAACCTCGCCTCGGCCGTGTCAGGGAGAATGTCGGGGTGACCCCAGTGAGCCACAGCGAGGTCGATCGCCCGCCGAGCTTGGTCTCGCATCTGGACGACTTCGTCCGGGCGGTGCGCCAGGCCGGCGTACCGATCGGCATCAGCGATACGATTGACGCCGCACGCGCCATGGTGACCGTCGACCTGCTCGACCGCGAACAGTTAAGACACGGTCTGGCCGCGGTCCTGCTGAAACGCCCCACGCATCGGCCGGCCTTCGACGCGCTCTTCGACCTGTGGTGGCCGACGTCGATCTCCGACGCTTCCGGATTCGACGCCGCTGACGACGGCCAGGAGTGGGAAATCCAGGCGCCAGAATCTGATCGAAACGCGGATGGTCAAAATCTGTCGCCGGAGGAACGAACCGACGCCATGCGAGCCCAGCTGGCCCAGCTGCTGCTCGACGGCGACGACGCGGCCCTGCGGCGGTTCGCGAGGTTCGCCGTGGAGCGACTCGGTCAAGGCGGTCAGTCGCCGAATGGTCAGACCTTCTTCAGCTACCGGGTGCTGCGGGCGCTCTCACCGGACACCCTGGTCGCCGCTCTCCTCAACGGGCTTCTCAGCGGGCAGGAACGTGGCGGTCTGGCCGAACAGGTGGCCCGCCAAACGATTCGGGAGCGGTTGGCCGCCTTCCGCGCCCACATCGAGACGGAGGTCCGTCGCCGCGCCGCCGAACAGCGAGGGAAGCAGAACGTTGCGCGTACGGCCGTGATGCCGCTGGCCAATCAGGTCGACTTCCTCCGGGCTCAGCACAAGGATCTCGCCGAACTCCGGCGCAGCGTCACGCCGTTGGCCCGGCGGCTGGCGACCCGGCTGGCCGCCCGTAGACGACATGGCCGTCGGGGGAGGCTGGATTTCCGCCGTACCGTGCGCGCGTCGTTGGCTACCGGTGGGGTACCGCTGGTCACCGCGCACCGGCCGCGGCGGGTGCACAAGCCCGAACTGGTGGTGTTGTGTGACGTCAGCGGGTCGGTCGCCGGATTCTCACACTTCACGTTGCTGCTGACCGCGGCGTTGCGGGAACAGTTCTCCGGCGTCCGTGCCTTCGCCTTTGTCGACACCTGTGATGAAGTCACCCGATTCTTCGCGCCCGGATCTGATGTCGCCGACGCCGTACAACGGATCGGACGCGAGGCACGAGTCGTCTGGTTCGACGGGCACAGCGACTACGGGCACTCGCTGGAGACCTTTGCCGAACAGTGGCCGACGGTGGTCGGTCCCACAGCGTCGTTGCTGATCCTCGGTGATGCACGGACCAATTACCGCAACCCTGGTCTGCCGACCCTGGCAGCCTTGGTGAAGCGGGCTCGACACGCATATTGGCTCAACCCGGAACCGCGTCGCCAATGGGGAAGTGGTGATTCGGCGGCCGACGACTACTCCGAGTTGGTCGAGATGGTCGAGTGCCGGACAGCGGAACAGTTGACCGACTTCATCACCCGCCTCTAGGGGCTTTCGGGGCGAGTCCACGTCTGCGGCCCGGCATGGCGTAGCCGGCCAGCGCGCCGGCAGTGATCTGGCCCACAAACTACTCGTCGGTACGGCGTAACTGCACCACCGCGGCCGCGTTGAGTTAACTGTTGGCCGGCCGCACGGGGGGCCGGCCGACGACGTACCAGCAGCGGGACTGCCCTCCGCTGTCGCCGCCGGCCGATAAACTCATTGTCAAGATGGGTGAAGGTCGGCGGCTGGGCGTCATGGGCGGCACGTTCGACCCGATCCACCACGGCCACCTCGTCGCCGCAAGCGAGGTCGCCGTCCTGTTCGGGCTGGACGAGGTCCTGTTCGTACCCACTGGTCAGCCGTGGCAGAAGGCCGAACGCGACGTCAGTCCGGCCGAGGATCGCTACCTGATGACGGTCATCGCGACGGCGTCGAACCCGCGCTTCTCGGTGAGCCGGGTGGACGTGGACCGCACCGGGCCCACCTACACTGTGGACACACTGCGCGATCTGCGGCGGCTACATCCGGATAATGAGATGTTCTTCATCACCGGGGCCGACGCCCTCGAGCAAATCCTCGACTGGCGACATGCCGAGGAGCTGTTCTCACTCGCCCACCTGGTCGGAGTCACCCGGCCGGGGTACCGGCTCGAGGACAGCCACCTGCCCGACGGGAGTGTCACGCTCATCGACGTACCCGCGATGGCGATCTCGTCGAGTGACTGCCGGGATCGGGTGCACCGCGGAATGCCGGTCTGGTACCTCGTACCGGACGGCGTCGTGCAGTACATCGAAAAGCGTCACCTCTATCGCGACGACGGGAGAAACCACGGATGACCGCCTCGGACGCGGCGCGCACGATCGCACTGCTGGCTGCCCAGGCGGCTGCCGACAAGCAGGCTCAGGATCTGGTCGTCGTGGACGTCAGCGAGCGGCTGGTGATCACCGATGTGTTCGTCATCGCCTCGGCCAGCAACGAACGCCAGGTCCAGGCCATCGTGGACGCGATCGAGGAGCGGCTGCGGACCGACGCCGGGGTCAAGCCGGTACGCCGGGAGGGAACTCGCGAGGGCCGTTGGGTGCTGCTCGACTACGTCGATGTCGTTGTCCACGTCCAGCATGCAGAGGAGCGCGTCTACTACGCCCTCGAGCGCCTCTGGACCGATTGCCCGGTCATCCCGTTCGCCGACGCGGCTGCACCCACCTCGTGACGAGCTGAGTTCGCTTGGGCAGCGCTGGGTCGAAATCGTTGTGCGTCGAGCGGGTGGTCATCTGGCGGCATGGTCAGACGACATGGAATGCAGCGGGGCGGTTTCAAGGGCAGGCCGATCCCGTCCTGAATCCTGTCGGGGAGGAACAGAGCCGTCTGTCGGCCAGCTATCTGGCTGTCGACCCACCCGATCTCGTTCTCACCAGTGATCTGGTACGAGCGGTCAGTACGGCGCAGGCGTTGACTCGACTCATCGAGACGCCGCTGCAGATCGAGCCGCGATTGCGTGAGATCGACCTGGGTAGCTGGCAGGGGCTGACCCGCGTCGAGGTGGCAGCGACCTACCCCGAGCAGTACGCCCAATGGCTGGACGGCCATCCGCCGGTCGATCGTGGCGGTGAGAGCAGGGCGCAGCTCGACGAGCGGGTGCAGGCCGCACTGCGCGACGTCGAGGTCGACCACGTCCTGCTGGTGACCCACGGTGGTACGGCGCGTTCGATCATCGAGACGCTGCTCGACCTGCCGCACGCCGGGCGCTGGCTCGCGGTGCTCGGAAACTGCCACTGGAGTGAACTTCGGCGCCATCCGGGCGGGTGGCAGTTGCGCGCCCACAACCTCGCGCCGGCCTCGCCGATGATGTCGGGTGACACCGGCACCGGCCTCGACGAGCGCGGAGATGCCGACGCGGTCGACGACGGTGCAGATGACGACGATGCAGGCGCCCGCACCTGACCATGCCCGGTCGCGCAGGCCACGAGTGCTTGTCCTCGCCGACTCGCTGGCCTATCACGGGCCGGCCCGGCCGGAGCTGTTGACCGAGCCCCGGCTCTTTCCCAACGTGCTGGCCGACGAACTCGGCGCCGAAGCCGATGTGGTGGCTCAAGTCGGTTGGACCGCAAGACATGTCTGGCGCTCGCTGACCCGCGATCCTCGCGTGTACTCACTTCTGGTGCCGGCCGCCGATGCTGTCGTGCTGGCAGTCGGAGGAATGGACTACCTGCCCACCGCGCTGCCGACGCACCTGCGAGAAGGTATCGCTTTCCTGCGTCCCCGTCCGGTACGTCGCGGGGTACGCCGGGCCTACCTCGCCGCGCAGCCTCGGGTGGCTCGATGGACCCGCGGCCGGGTACGCGCTATGCCACAACGACTGACCGACGGCTACTTGACCAACTGCGTCTCTGCGTTGCGCTCCGTGCGACCGGGACTGCCGATCATCGGAATTCTTCCGCCGCGGCACCGAGCCGCTGCATTCGGCGGTGAACTGCGCGGGCATGAGGCAGCCTGGCTGGCCGCTCGGGCGTGGGGCGCGGAGCACGACGTACCGATGGCTGATCTCGCGCCAGTCGTACAACCGCACCTCGATGCCGGGCGGGCAAATCCGGATGGTCTGCATTTCGGCTGGGAGTCGCATCGCGATGTGGGACTCGAACTGGCCCGGGTCCTGCGGACCTGCCCCGGCTGGACGTCCAGATGACCAGCGAGTCCGCGAGTCGATCAGTCCAGGACAACAGCGACCAGCCCGGTGCCGGCCAAGGTCACGCTGATCGCACATAGCACCGCAGCTGTCCGCAACGGAGGATCGGTCCGTCCGCGTGCGAACTGCGCCCTGCGTTCGCTTGCTCCAGAGCGGGTGCGCACCCAGATGAGGATCGCCGCGCTCACCCCCAGAGTGGCCGGTAGGAACGCGATCAGACCCAGGTCGGCGGCCCAGCGCGCGAACAACAGTGCCGCGACGGCAAGCGTCGCCGCGGTGCGGGCCCAGGAGAGGACCGTCCGGTCCACCTGGGTGTCTACCGGGGTTCCGGACGCTTCGCCGCCGACGGTTGTCATCGAACGAGCACCATCACGGTCACTGCGACGGCAACGATCGCGATCCCGAACGAGAGGACTGGTACCAGGATCGGGGCCGGGATGCTCAGCTTGTTGCGCATCGCCCGCTCGGTGATCAGCCACCGGCGAAAGGCCCCGATTGCCAGGGCCGCTCCGAGCAGGAGCAGCACCGTCGTGATAGTGCGTCGCTCCCCCTCACCCAGCGCAGGCAGGTCGAAGGCCTCCAGGGCAACGCCGGCTGCGATCAGCGCCAGTGCCGTCCGGGTCCAGGACAGGAAGGTCCGCTCGTTGGACAGGGTGAAGCGCGGATCCGGGTCTTCCCCCTCGTCCAGCAACCCGCGCGCCCACCCCTTGCCCACACCGGGACCCTAGTTCCCGGCGTGCCCCGCACTAGATTGCTGCCGTGGGTGAATCCGGTCGGATCGCGGTGGTCACCGACTCGACCGCGTACCTCCCGACTGGGCTGGCCGAGAAACTTCGCGTCAGCGTCGTCCCGTTGTACGTGATCATGGGCGGCAGTTCCGGGGAAGAGGGCATCGA
>JACCUM010000338.1 GCA_013811805.1 Geodermatophilaceae bacterium
GACCAGTCGTGGTTCGCCTCGTTCGTGTCCGACGGTCCGGGTACGGATCCGCTGCGCGAGGAGCTGGAGGAGGCGGCCCGACACGCGACCGAGTCGGTGCGGACCACCCGAGACTTCCTGCAGGGAAAGTATCGGAGCGGCGCCGAGGGTACGCCGGACGCCGTCGGTGCGGAGCGCTATGCCCGGTGGGCCATGCACTACACCGGTGCCGACCTGGACCTCGACGAGGCATACACCTGGGCGTGGGGTGAGTACACCCGGATCGCCGCCGAGATGCAGGGGGAGGCCGACAAGATCCGGCCCGGGTCCACTCCGGCCGAGGCGATGCGCTGGCTGAGTACCGACGGGGAGGCCGTGGACGGCGTCGAGGCGATCCGCCAGCGGCTGCAGCAGATGATGGACGAGGCGATCGCCGCCCTCGACGGGAACCATTTCGACCTGGCCGAGCCGATCCGGCGGGTCGAGGCGATGATCGCGCCGGCCGGCAGCGCAGCAGCGCCGTACTACACCCGGCCCTCGATGGACTTCGCCCGCCCCGGCCGGACCTGGTTGCCGACGCTGGGTCGCGAACGGTTTCCGCTGTGGGACCTGGTCAGCACCTGGTACCACGAAGGCGTCCCGGGGCATCACCTGCAACTGGCCCAATGGGTGCACGTCGCGCCCCAGCTGTCGACGTTCCAGACCAGCCTCGGCAGCACCAGCGCAGACACCGAGGGATGGGCGCTGTACGCCGAACGACTCATGGACGAGTTGGGATTCCTCACCGGTCAGGGCCATCGCCTGGGATACCTCGACGCGCAGCAACTTCGCGCCGTACGAGTGATCATCGACATCGGCATGCACCTGGAGCTGGAAATCCCAGCCGAGCAGAACTTCCACCCTGGACGGCGTTGGACACCAGAACTCGGCCGGGAGTTCTTCGCCGCCAACAGCGGCCGGGACCCGGACTTCGGGGACAGCGAACTGGTGCGCTACCTGGGCGTACCCGGACAGGCGATCAGCTACAAGCTCGGGGAGCGAGCCTGGCTGGCCGGCCGGGCGGCGGCCCAGCGCAGGCAGGGTGCCGGTTTCGACCTCAAGCGCTGGCACATGGCGGCGTTGTCGCTGGGCTCGGTCGGACTGGCCGATCTCACCGGCGAGCTGTCCGCACTCTGATCGGCTGACCACCCGCGCACCCCCACGCGCCGCGCTTGGCCGGCTAGACCGGTGTGGGCTGCACACTCGGATCGGCGAACTGGGTGCGATACAGCTCGGAGTAGCGCCCGCCGGTGGCCAACAACTCGCTGTGCGTACCGCGCTCGACGATGGTGCCCTCCTCGAGAACGAGGATCTCGTCGGCGGCCCGGATCGTGGACAGCCGGTGCGCGATCACGAGCGAGGTTCGCCCACTCAGTGCTTCGACCAGGGCTTCCTGTACGGCCGCCTCGGACTGCGAGTCCAGGTGCGCGGTGGCCTCGTCCAGGATCACCACCCGCGGCTGGGCCAGCAGCAGTCGGGCGATGGTCAGCCGTTGCCGCTCCCCGCCCGAGAGTCGGTAGCCGCGCTCGCCGATCATGGTGTCCAACTGGTCGGGCAGCGAGCGGACCAGCCGATCCAGCCGGGCGCGGGTCAACGAGTCCCAGAGTTCGCTGTCGGTGGCTTCCGGACGGGCGAAGCGCAGGTTGGCACCGATCGTGTCGTGCCAGAGGTGGCCGTCCTGCGTCACGACGCTGATCGTGTCGCGGATGCCGTCGAAGGACATCTCGCGCAGATCCACCCCGGACAGCCGGATGGCCCCGCTGTCGACGTCGTACAAGCGCGCCGCCAGCGAGGCGACGGTGGACTTCCCGGCTCCGGAGGATCCGACCAGAGCGATCAACCGTCCCGGCTCGGCGGTGAACGAGAGTCCGTGCAGCACCTCTTCACCGCCGCGGATGTCCAGCACAGCGACTTCCTCCAGCGAGGCCAGCGACACCGCCGAGGCCGACGGATAGCTGAACCGGACGTCGTCGAACTGCACCGACACCCCTCCGGCCGGCACCAACCGTGGCGCCTCCGGTTCTCTGATCAGCGGCACCAGGTCCAACACCTCGAAGACCCGCTCGAAGCTGACCAGTGCGGTCATGACCTCCAACCGGGCACTGGCCAGCGCGGTCAACGGGGCGTAGAGCCGGGCCAGCAGCAGCGCGAGGACGACCACGTCACCGGCATCGAGACTGCCCTGCAAAGCGAGATATCCGCCCAGCCCGTACACCAGGGCCAGGGCCAGCGACGAGACCAGGATCAGCGCAGTGACGAACACCCACTGGTAGACCGCCGTACGGACCCCGATGTCGCGGACCCGGCTGGCCCGCGCGGTGAACTCCGCCGTCTCGTCAGCGGGACGGCCGAAGAGCTTGACCAACGTCGCTCCGGGAGCGGAGAACCGCTCGGTCATCTGCGTGGTCATCGCCGCGTTGTGGTCGGCCGCTTCGCGTTCCATCGCGGCCAGCCGCCGGCCCATTCGCCGGGCGGGCAGGACGAAGACCGGCAGCAGGATCAGGGCCAGCAGGGTGATCTGCCAGGAAACCTGCAGCATCACGGCCAGGGTGAGCACCAGCGCGACGATGTTCGTGACGACACCGGACAGCGTGTCGCTGAATGCCCGCTGCGCGCCGATCACGTCGTTGTTCAACCGGCTGACCAACGCCCCGGTTCTCGTACGGGTGAAGAAGGCGACCGGCATCCGCTGGACGTGGGTGAACACCGCGCGGCGCAGGTCGAGGATCAGCCCCTCCCCGATCCGCGAAGACAACCAGCGGCTGAGCAGGCCCACCGCCGCTTCGAGAAGCGCGATCACCGCGATGATCACGGACAGTTGGATGACCGTCGACACCTCGCCGTTGCCCACGATCGCGTCCACCACCCGCCCGGCGAGCACCGGGGTGGCCACAATGAGGACGGCGGAGACGACGCTGAGCAGCAGAAACACGACCAGGTCGCGCCGGTGCGGCCTGGCGAAGCCGAGGATCCGGCGCAACGTCGCGACCGAGAACTTCCGGCGCTCCTCGTTCTGGTTCATGGTGTGGTACAGCGACATCCACGCAGTGACTTCCATGCTCATGAGCGGGCTCTTTCGCGTCGGCGGTCAGCAGCACTCCGAGGTGGAGCGTGGCAGGTGGGTCGGACAGGTTCGCCGGGCCGAATGATCCGCTCGGCGCAGACGGCTGTCGACTCCGATTCAGCCCGAGGGGACCTGCCCGGCGCAGACCTGATGTCGCAGGAAAGCAGGGAACACGCCCGGCCCGTCCTCGGCATACCTACGACATGTGCGCCATCGCGGTCAGGGTCCGACTGGATCGACTCGGATCGCCGGATGGCCCGGGTCGTCGTAGCGGAGCACCATGTCGGCTCGCCGTACCGGATTGACGTTCCGGTCGTAGTCGTCGAAGGCCGGCAGCGTCCACTGCCAAGCCTCCGGAGTCCGGCGGCGCCGCGCCGCAGAGCTGAGCGCCAGGTGGATCGTCGCGTCGAAGGACAGATCGCGGCCGAGCAGGAGTTCGCCACTGATCAACAGGACGGTGCCCGGCTCGGCCAGTCCCGCCGGAGCTCGAGTGGCCCGGTTGGTGCTCGGATCGCGCAGGGACGTCAGGATGCTGGCGTTGCCGCCTGGACCGACCGGGCCCAGCACCTCTCGCTCCAAGGCGTCGGTGTCCAACCAGCCGGTGGCGAAAGACTCCAGGTCGGTATGCCCGTACTCCAGGCGCAGAGCCGCATCCCGCCAGAAGGTGTCGGTCCGGACATGGACAGCCGGGCGGCCGAGCATTCGCAGCGGCCCGAGCAGCGACGCGGCGAACGAGCCGGGATCGGCCGCCCGCGGGCCGTCGACCGCCACGCGCAACGCCGTACCCGGTACGTCGAGGTCAACCAGAGCGGCGGCCACCTGGGCCGGCAGAGCAGTCGGGTCCGCCGGTCGGAAACTCGGCTGCGAAGGCGGGCGGCGGCGAGGCGTCACCTTCGCAGCCTCAGGCATTCCCGCAGCTTCGGTGGGCCCGCAGCTGCCTGTGCCCCGCATCAGGAGCCCCTGCAGCCTCCGGTGTCCCCGCAGCCTCAGGCGCTCGACCGGTGGTCAATCCCCGGTGGCGCCGTCGATGCGCTCACGCAGCAGATCGGCGTGCCCGTTGTGCCGGGCGTACTCCTCGATCATGTGCAGGTAGATCCAGCGCAGGCTGATGTCCTTACCGGAACCCGAGTGTCCGAGGATCATGTTCAGGTCTTCGGTCCGGGCGCAGAAAGCCCTCGACCGCTCGACGCAGCGACGGAATGCGGACACGTCGTCAGCGACCACCGCGTCCTCGAGCCGGTCGAAGTCACCATCCGGGTCGTCTTCGGAGTAGAAGATCGGCGCGACCGGCCCGTCCACCAGATCGTTGTTGAACCAGCTCTCGACCTCGGCCATGTGCCGGACCAGGCCGAGCAGGGTCAGCGTCGACGGCTCGCACGACCTGGTCTTGAGCTGCTCCTCGGTCAGGCCCTCGCACTTGAGCAGCAACGTGTCCCGGTGATAGTCGAGCCACCCGTCGAGCATCGCCCGCTCGGGGCCGGACGTGCCCACCTTCTGCCGATCGGTGGCGAACAGGTTTTCCGGTGTCGTCATGAGCTCAGACGCTAGGCGCAACCTCTTACCGTGGCATCCGCATTCGAGTTACCGTGGCATCCGCATTCGAGAAAGGGCCCGGAGCCGCTCACGATCAAGGGGCGTCGATCCAGTGCGCCATTCTCAGTCCGTCATCATCCGAGGCGAGAGCATTGGCGAGGTGGTCCAGGGCTGCCACGACCGCCGCACTGTCGTGCACCCGGTAGCCCGCAATGCTGGGTCCGTCGCCCACCTTGATTCCGACGTCGTCCGGGCTGAGTACGGCGAAGGCGTCCTCATCGGTCAGGTCGTCGCCGAGGTAGACGATCGCAGCCGCACCGACCTCGTCGGCCAATCGCCGCAGCGCCACACCCTTGTCGGCCCGCACGACCGCTATCTCGACGACCTCCTTGCCCACCTTGACCGTACGGCCCTCGCCCGACCCGGGACCTGCGATCGTTGCCTCGCGCACTGCCACTGCAGCGTTCCGATCGACCATCCGCCGGGTGTGGACCGAGGCGCTCACCGGCTTGATCTCGAGGAGCGCTCCGGCGTACGGCGCCAGCAGTAGGCGCAACTCATCCACCAGACCGTCCCGCGGCCCAAGAAACGCCGGCTCAGCCGGGCCTCCGTACTCCGCGCCATGACTGCCGATCAAGAAGACATCAGGATGCCGCCCGACCCGCTCGGCCAGGTCGAGGAATCCGCGACCGGACATCACCGCAACACGGACCCCTGGGAAGTCCGCGAGGCGTAACAGCATCGGCCCAGCACCGTCGATGAGCCGAGCTGCCGCCGGGTTGAGCACGATCGGGGACAACGTGCCGTCGAAGTCGGTCACGACGAGCAGGGGTCGGCGGTTGGCGATGTCGGTCAGGGCCTTGGACATATCGGTCGGGGCCGAGGTCGGATCGGTCCGGCTGTCAGTCATGACGAACCTCTACGTACGTTCCCGCGAGCCTCGTCCGCGCTGAGCGGTTCACAGTGTTCACGACGGGTCGGCCGAGGTCGACTCCTCGGCTTCGAGAGCGTCGAAGAAAGACTGCGCCCAGTGGTCCAAGTCGTGCCCGAACAGGTGCCGCCGCAACGCCCGCATCCGCCGCTTGCGGTGCGCGGGCGGATCGAACAGGGCTCGGGCCAGTGCGTCCTTCACCCCGTTGATGTCATGCGGATTGACCAGATAGGACTGCCTGAATTCGGCTGCAGCGCCAGCGAATTCGGATAGGACCAACGCCCCGCCAAGGTCGCCGCGAGCGGCGACGTACTCCTTCGCGACCAGGTTCATCCCGTCGCGGTACGGCGTGACGGCCATGACGTCGGCAGCCCGATACAGTGCCGCGAGCTCCTCGCGAGGCATCGACTGGTGCAGATAATGAACCGCCGGTCCGGCGATGGACCCGAACTCACCGTTGATGTGGCCGACCATGCGCTCGATCTCCTCGCGCATCGTGACGTAGTGCTCGACGCGTTCCCGGCTGGGCGTGGCCACCTGCACCAGCACGGTGTCCGGAGCGGTCAGCTTGGCGTCCTGGAGCAGCTCGTAGAAGGCGCGCAGCCGTACGCCGATGCCCTTGGTGTAGTCCAGCCGGTCCACGCCGAGGATGACCCGGTCCGGATTGCCCAGCTCCTTGCGGATCGCGATGGCCCGTTCGGCCACCTCGGCCGAGGAGGCCAACTCGTCGTAGCTCTTGGCATCGATCGAGATCGGGAAGGCCCGGGCGGTGACCGTACGGCCGTCGACGGCGACGGTGCCGTGGCTGGGCTTGAGGTCGCACAGGATCCGCGCCAACTGGAGGAAGTTGCTCGCGCCCTGCGGTCGCTGGAATCCGATCAGGTCAGCTCCGAGCAGGCCTTCGACGATCCGGCGGCGCCCGGGCAGCTGCATGAACAGCTCCTGCGGCGGGAACGGGATGTGCAGGAAGAAGCCGATCCGCAGGTCGGGACGCAGCGCACGCAGCATCTGCGGCACCAGCTGCAACTGGTAGTCGTGCACCCACACCACGCCGTCCCGCCCGGCCACCTCGGCTGCCTTCACCGCGAACTGCTCGTTGACCGAAACGTAGGTGTCCCACCAGGACCGGTGGTACTGCGGACGTTCCACGACATCGTGGTAGAGCGGCCAGAGCGAGGCGTTGGAGAACCCCTCGTAGTACCGGGTGATCTCCTCGGCGTTCAACGGGACCGGGACAAGCCTGATCCCGTCGGCCTCGAAGGGCTCGGGGGCCTCGCCTGGCGCACCTGACCAGCCGACCCAGGCGCCGTTGCGACCGCGGATGAATGGCTCCAGCGCGGTGACCAGGCCACCCGGACTGCGTTGCCAGGACGTGCTGCCGTCGGCCTGTGTGACCTGGTCGACGGAAAGCCGGTTGGCCACGATGACGACATCGCTGCCTCGGGCCTTGCGAGCGGACACGAAGCAAAGCTATCCCCACCGGCGCAACCGCACACCTTGCGCGTCGATACGGTCAGTGGATGGGTCCCTTACAAGGCGTCCAGGTCGTCGAATTCGCCGGTCTCGGCCCGGGTCCGTTCTGCGGGATGATGCTGGCTGATGCCGGTGCCGACGTAGTACGGATCGAACGGCCGCGCCCCCTCGGTGATGGCGTGTCCCGGCTGGTGCTCAACCCGGTGCTCGATAGGGGGAAGCGCTCGATCGCGCTGGACCTGCGCGAGGAAGCCGATCGCGAGGTGGTCCGGCGGCTGCTGGCCCGCGCCGACGTCCTGACCGAGGGATTCAGGCCGGGTGTGATGGAGCGGCTCGGCTTCGGTCCGGAGCCGGTGCTGGCCGCCAATCCGCGGCTGGTCTATGGCCGGATGACCGGCTGGGGACAGGGCGGTCCGTACGCGCACACCGCCGGCCACGACATCGACTACATCGCGACCACTGGTGCGCTGCATGCCTTTGGGAGACCGGGCGAGCTGCCCGCGCCACCGCTGAACCTGCTCGGTGACTTCGGCGGCGGTGGGATGCTGCTGGCCTTCGGCCTGGTCGCGGCGCTGCTCCATGCCGGTCGTACCGGGCAGGGACAGGTGGTCGACGCCGGAATCGTGGACGGTACGGCGCTGCTGACCGCCATGATCCATGGCTTGCGAGCCGAAGGCGCCTGGCAGGACGAGCGTGGGGTCAACCTGCTCGACACCGGTGCGCCGTTCTACGACGTCTATCGCTGCGCCGATGGCGGGTTCCTGGCCGTGGGCGCCCTGGAGGAACCGTTCTATGCGGCTCTGGTCTCCGGGCTCGGCCTGGTCGGCGACGATCTGCCCGACCGCGCCGATCCCGCGCAGTGGCCGGCTCTGCGCGAGCTGTTCGCCACGGTGATCGCCGGGCGAACCCGTGACCAGTGGTGGGACACCTTTTGCGGCACAGATGCATGCGTGGCCCCGGTGCTCGACTGGCAGGAGGCAGTCGCCGACGAGCACAACTCCGACCGTGGCGTTTTCACCGATGTCGGCGGTGTGCTGCAGCCCGGTCCGGCGCCTCGGTTCGGTACGACGGTTGCCGACGCGCCTCGTCCGGCTCCGGCGCATGGCGGCTCCGGCGCCGAGATCCGGCGCGAACTCGGTCTACCGCTGCCGTCCG
>JACCUM010000342.1 GCA_013811805.1 Geodermatophilaceae bacterium
TTCTTGAGCTTCCCAAGACGCCGGCTACGCAGCGACAGGTGCCGCAGTCGCCGGATCGGGGCGGCCAGCAGGGCCGGGGGACGGTGACGGAGCCGATGCAGGGCCGGTGAGCGAAACGTTCGGGTGCTGGCGTTGTGCACCGCGAAGTCGGGTACGGGTTGCTCGGACAGGCCCAGGAAGGCGGTCAAATCGCGCCACACCTGCTCCGGACGGTCGCGCAGATCCTCGAACTTAATGAAGTGCACATGTTGCCGGTCGACCACGTTCAGCAGGCGGGCGACCGCCGCGCCGAGGCCGCCGACCATCGAGTAGTCCACTAGTTTGGGGTCCAGCAGGTCGGTGCCGGGAAGGCCGCCGGACAGGCTTCGCCGCCAGGCGGTTTCGAAGTCCGGCTCGTCCTCGTTCATCAGCAACTGCTGGGTTCGGTGAAAGGAGACAACCAGTTCCGCCGGGTCGCGTAGGGCCACGATGAAGCGCGCGGAGGCACCCCGTTCGGCGACGATGGCGGGCACGGCGTCGCGCGAGTACAGATAGATCGTCGAGCCGTCGGCCCGGTGGGTCGCCTCCTGCGCCTGTGTGCCGGCGTACAGACCCTCGTACTTCGCTCTGGTGTCGAAGCCGCGGATCTCGCGCACTCGCGGGTAGTCCGTTGCCCAGTAGGCGGGTTCTTTGGGCTGAGAGAAGTACAGGGCGGGGTGGCTGGACATCCACCGCGACAGCGATGTCGTCCCGGCTTTGGGGGCGCCGATGAGGTACACGTCGGGAAGGGTCATGCTGTCCGCCTCACAAGAAGGATCATCCGCGCGGGTGTAGCCAGGCTGGAGTCGGGACGGTGTCGCCGACCAGCTCAGCGACCTGCCGTAGGTCATCGACGAACAGCGGTTCGAGGCGGGCCCGCGCCGCCGCGGGTACCGTGCTCGGCCGCAGGGAGTGCCGTCGTACGAATTCCCGGAAGCCGAAGCTGGTCGACTTCTTCACCAGTTGGCGCAGTGGCTCGATCGTCGTGGCCCACTGGATGGCTCGGGTCAGCGGCGCCAGGCGGGGAGTTCCGGAGACGTTGACGTGCGCGATGCCCGAGGTCTCGTCCCGATGTTCGGGTACGGCGAGAAACCGCAGCACGCTGCTGATCGTCGCGTCGGCGTCGCGGGCCAGGTCGTCGTAGAACCAGACCCCGACTCGATCGTGGCCGAGTCCTTCGCGCAGGGTTTCCAGGCCCTCGGCGTAGTGGCTCATCGCGGTGTAGTGCCACAGGTGATGCCAGTTGTCCCGGATCCGATTCGGCTCGTCATCCAGGGCCGCCATGAAGTCTTCGTGCGGTTCGAAACCGCGCGCCCGCAGGTACTGATAGCCCGAATAGGCCCGGTCCACGGGGTCGCGGAGGATGACGACCAGCCGCATCTCGGGATTGATCCGGAGGATCTCCGGGACCGCCGACTTGGCGTAGTACAGCGTCGACACCGACCCGTCGCCGAGGGCGAGGTAGTCATGCTCGGCCGGATACAGCTCGAGGTAGCCCGCGTAGTCGGGAACGGCGACCCGGTTGATCGTGGCCGCATCGCCCGGGCCGCGGAAGTCGACGACCTGGCCGTGCAGGGCGAAGTAGTGCGGCTCCTTGGGCTGCGTCACGAACACCCGCGGGTGGTTGCGCAGGCCCTCCACCAGGGCGGTCGTGCCCGAGCGGGCCGCTCCGGCAACCAGGAAGTTCGGCCGGGTCGTCGATCCGCTCATCGGACCAGCACCCTCTGCCGGGCCTCGTCGTAGGCCCGGTCGAGTTGGTCGACCACGCTGGCGGGGGTGAACAGCGACAGAGCGCGGTGACGCCCCTGCTGCGCCTCCCGCTGCCACAGGTCGTCATCATCGAGGCGTTCAGCAGTCGCGTCGAGGAGGTCGAACATGGCGCCCAACGTTACGACGGCGCCGCCGGCCGAGGCAGGATCCTCGCCGACCACCTCTGCGACGCCGTTGGCCCGAGTAGCCACGACCGGCCGCCCGCAGGACATCGCCTCGACGATCGCCAGTCCCACGGTCTCGTAGCGGGACGGCTGCACGAGCACGTCACAGGCCCAGATCCACGGGCGGACATCAGCCTGGGGTGGATACGCGTGAATCGTCTTGCCCCACTGGGTCGGAGCTAACGCCTGCAGCTGTGACTTGTCGCCGATCCCGACGATCACCAACTGAGTGTGCGGAATGGGGCGTGCCTCCCATGCGGCGACGAGTTGGTCCTGGCCCTTCTGACGATGGATGCGGCCCAGGAGCAGCACAACGCGAGGTCCGGGAAGCTGCAGTTCCGTACGGTACTTGGCGCGGGCGTCCGGCTCGGCGACGGTGAAGTACCCGGTGTCCACGGGTACGCCGAGGGCGCGTCCCGGCGTGGTGATGCCGGCGCGGTGGCCTTCGTCGATCTCGTCCCAGCAGTTGGCCACCATCCCAGCGGTGCGCCGACTGGCGCGCCGCTCCACGGCCCACAGCAGGCGCCGGAACCGCGGATCGTCGAGCACGTCGACCGACCAGGCATGCGGTTGATAAACGATCGGGGTCTCGACCAGTTGCGACAGCATCGGCAGCCGGCCCACCTGCCCTGCCCAGAACGAGTGCAGGTGGATCACGTCGGGCCGGACCCGACGGACGGTGCGCAGGAACTGCGCCGCCGCGATCGGGTAGCTGTGCGGGCGGCGGCGAGCCAGCCGCCAGTGATGCTCGTTGACCGACGGCCAGCCCAGCGTTGTCGCGGGTGAGAGCAGGTGAACCTCATGTCCCCGCCGGACCTGCTCGGCGGTGAGCTGTTCGAGGTAGTTGACGACACCGCCCGGAGGCGTTTCCTGCACGTGCAGAACCAGCATCGCAGGAGACGTGCCCTTTCCATGCCGAGCAACCGAGTTCAGGACCGTGCGGAGCCTACCGCCGCCTATCTCTTCCCTCTTGTGAGGTCTTCCATCCAGAGAGATCCAGTTCGAGCCGCGCAGCCAGCTTGTCGATGTCCTCAGCGAAGTAGGCCGCCAGCTCCTCCCGGATCTCCTCGGGCACCCGGGGGGTGGCCGTCGAGCGCCACATCCGTTCCTTGGTCGCGGCCGCCAGGGGGTTGCTCGTCGTGCGCGACCACTGCCGCAACCGACGTACCGGAGCTTCCAGGACGGCCGGCGGCCGGTGCGTGAGCCGTCGCAGGAAAGCCGACCGGTAGGTCTTGTTGCTGGCGTTGTGCACGTCGAAGCTCGGCTCCGGCAGCGGGTCGATGTCCAGGAACGCGCTCAGCTCTGACCAGGTCCGGCTGGGATCACGAGCTAGGTCGTCGAACAGGATGACGTGCACCGACTCTCTCGGTACGGTGTCCAGCAGTCGATCGACCGCGGCGCCCAGGCCGCCGACCAGCGGGTAGTCCAGCAGCTTGGGATCGAGCGGATCGGTGTCGGGCAGCCCCCCGTCGAGGCTGCGGTGCCACGCGGCGGCGAAGTCGGTCTCGGTCTCGTTGAGCGCGACCAGCTGGGTCCGATGCCAGGAGATCAGCAGATCGACCGGATTTCGCAGGGCGACCACGAAGCGCGGCTCGCTGACCGCGGCCGTGATGTCAGGCACAGCGCGCTGCGAGTACAGGTACGTCGTCGAACCGTCCACCCGAAGGGTGGCGGTCTGGGCCTGGGGGCTGGCGTACAGCGCCTCGTAGGCCGCCTGCGAATCGAACCCGTAGTGCGCCCGCATCCGCGGGAAGTCGGCGGCCCAGTAGTAGGGCTCCTTGGGCACCGAGACGTAGACCGAACGGTGCTCGGCCAGC
Source organism: Geodermatophilaceae bacterium (assembly GCA_013811805.1). Classification (GTDB taxonomy): domain Bacteria; phylum Actinomycetota; class Actinomycetes; order Mycobacteriales; family Geodermatophilaceae; genus JACCQS01. Next base: position 3,770 of record JACCUM010000342.1, read on the forward strand.
CACCGGCTCAATGACGTCGTACCGCACTTGGGTGCGCCGATGAGATAGACGTTGGCCAGGCTCACCGGCCCACCGTGTTCGGGTCGCTCACTGACCCGCCCAGTTCCAGCGCTTGCGCAGATCCATCCCGAGCAGGCTCTCCAGCTCGGCCATTTCCGCGTCCAGCTCACCCCGTACGTATTGGGCGTCCTCGGGGGTCATCTTGGGTGGCGGCCCGCCTGAGGAGCCCAGCGGTTTGTAGAGGACCTTGTGCACCAGCGGTGCACGCTTGATCCGGCCGACCAGCCGGGCGCCGTTTCGCCGACGAGCCCAGTCGGCGGTGTCGCGGACTCTGCGGGCAACGGCCGTGGAGCGGGCACCGCTGGCCGGCAGCCTGGCCTTGACGAGCTCCTCGTCGAGGGTCATCGGCTCGACGTCGAGCCAGCTCAGCAGCGGATCGATGAAGCCCTGCGGGTCCTTCGACAGGTCGTCGAACAGGCCGACGTAGATCTGTGAGCGGTCGAAGTACTGCAGGTATCGCTTCAGATGGGAGGCGTAGCGCGAGGAGTTCAGGATTCCCGGCCGGGAGCCCAGCGCCTCCCGGAAGGAGCCGCTGACCGCGCCGTGCTTGGACTGGTATAGGTAGCTGGAGAACGCCCGCGCCGCCGGTTCCCGCAGGGTGGCCATCAGCTTCACATCGGGTAGGCATTCCGAAATGCGCTGTGGCGCTTCAGCACTGAACAAGTAGTGCTGACAGACCTCGCCCACCACCTTGTCTTCGGGACGGGCCCCCTTGAACTCGGCCAGGTACCAATCCATGCCGCGGTCGTAATAGCGGTCGAAGAAGTACAGATCCTTGGCCTCGGTCATGTAGATCTGCGGATGCCGGATCAGCACCTCGTGCAACCACGTCGATCCGGTCTTGCCGGGGCCGATGTGGATGAAGTTCGGCTTGCGGTCGCTCATTCACGCTCCTGTTCGGGTCCGCGGGCGACCCTACCGGCCGATCAACCGACGATCCGCCACCGCTAGTGTGGCGTGGCGTAAGTTAGTTTACGCATGGTTGTGCGGGAGAATGGGTTATGCCTGCTCGTCCTGCGCCTGCTCTCGGGCCTCGTGTCGGTGATCGTGAGCGGTTGTCGTCGTGGTTGCGGTCCTCGACGGTGAAGGCCGGGTTGGCGC
>JACCUM010000362.1 GCA_013811805.1 Geodermatophilaceae bacterium
CGTGTGCACTTCCATGCTCCACGCCGGCTGCGGTTCCGATTCGCGTGGCCAGGGGATAGGCCTGCGGGTCGAGGACCTGCGCCAGAAGAGGGGCATTGGCCGCCCACCACTGTTCGTCATTCATTGCGCTGTCCCGACGGGTGGCGCGGGCGTGCGCGGACGTGCGTGCGCAAGCCTGCACGAAGCTCAACAGGTGGGTGAGAGCATCGTCCAACTCGACGTCGTCGAGGCCGACTCCGTCCAGCGCCGAGAGCTCATGTTCGTACTTGGCCATCAGCCCGGGGCCGAGCGGGGGTCGAAGGGTGGAAACCGTCGCTGCCCAGGGGTGGGCGTCGAACAGGATGCGGTTCTCCTCGGCGACCGCGAGCAGCCGATCTCGCCAGGGCGCTCCGGTGGTGTCCGTGCGGGGCATCTCGGCGTAGGCGGCATCGAGCATGAGGTCCAGCAACTCGGCCTTGCCCGGCACGTAGGTGTACAGGGTCATCGCAGCCACGCTGAGTTCCTTGGCCAGTCGACGCATGCTCACAGCCTCGAGACCCTCACGGTCGGCCAACCTGGTAGCCGCGACGACCACGGTGCCGACGCTCAGTCCGCGCTCTGGGCCTCGCCGTGGTCGGCCCGCCGGGTCCGACCACAGCAGCGCGAGCGTCGCGCCCGGGTCGCCGGCACCGGTGCGTTCGACAGACACGTGGCCATGGCCTCCTCGAGTTTCGTTGTACGTCGTACAGTGTACGATGTACGGTGTTGTCATCGCCCCCGGTTCCAAGGAGAGCTTGTGAAGATCACATCATCCGCTGTGTCGCTCAACGTCGCCGATGTCCCGGCTGCCAGTTGCTTTCTCGTCGAGCACTTCGGGTTCGATGAGGAGATGGCAGCCGACGGCTTCGCATCGCTGAGCCGACAGGACGTGGGCATGAACGTCGTGTACCTGCGCCGCGGCCTGGCTACCCTGCCCGAGGATCAGCGGAATGATCACGTGGCCGGGCTCATCCTTGCCTTCGTCGTGGATGACCTCGAGGGAGAACTGGCTCGCCTGCAGGCCGAGGGCGTGGCCATTACCATGCCGCTCACCGAAGAGGAGTGGGGTGAGCGTGCCTTCCAGGTCCGCGACCCGAATGGGGTCATCGTCCAGCTGGTCGACTGGAATGCGCCCACGACCGGTTGACCTGGCCGGCCGGCCGGCACGCGGCACTCACGAGCCGGTGGCGGGCTCTGTCAGCGCTGGCCCATCCGGGCGGGATCGTTCTCCCGTGGGTCCGAGGCCGAGGAAGCACAGGCGTGCGGTGGCCACGACCAGCAGGGCGGCCCCCAACATGTGCGCTGAGACGAGCGGCCTGGGTAGATCGGTGAAGAACTGGGTGAGCCCGATAACACCTTGGGCGACCTCCGCAGCGAGCACCCACCAGGCGGCGCGGTGGACGAGGGACAGGCTGTCGCGGGTGAGCAGCACGGCCAGGATGCTAAGGCCGATCAAGAGATAGACCGACTCGGCGTGCAGTCGGCTTATCATCTCGACATCCAGACCGGTACGCCCGGCTGCCGGGTCGCCGCTGTGTGGGCCGCTGCCAGTCGTCACCGTGCCCAGCGCTAGGACGACGGCGAGGTTTACGGCGATGGCAACGATCAGCCATCGTCGGGGCCCGCCTAACGCCGCGCGTTCCGAGCCCGGCGTGCTCGTATGCAGGTGCAGTCGCGTGGCGACGGCAATCAGCGCCATCGACACCAGGAAGTGTGCCGCCACCGACCACGGGTTCAGGCCGGTCAACACGGTCAACCCGCCCAACAGTGCCTGGGCGGGAACGCCGAGCAGCACTCCGAGTGCGGTCGGCAGGAGGTCGCGTCGGCCGGCTTTCCAGACGGCGTACACGGTGAGAACCGCGATCAGCCCGACCACGCCACTCAGAGCGCGATTGGCGAACTCGATGATCCCGTTGATCTCGAGTTCCGGCGTGGGAAAGAAGTCTTCGTCGGTGCACGAGGGAAAGGTCGGACAACCAAGCCCGGAGCCGGTCAGCCGGACCGCACCGCCGGTCATCACAATGACGATCTGCGCGCCGAGATTGAGCAGCGTGATTCGACCGAGTCGAACGCCGAAGAGGGCCGCCGTACGTGGGCGATTGCCGCTCTCAGCCAGCTGAGCAGGCATCTGCTCAGCCTATGCGGCAACCCGTGGAGAGCAGCAAGATGTTCATCCCAGCCACGGAGCGGGCGCAGCTTCGCCTGGCTGCTCACATCAGGTTAGGGCAGCCTTGGTGGAAGGGCTCGGGTAAATACGTCACAATGTTGTTGTGGAATCCGCAGTCCTGTCCCTTCCTCGGGATGACGCCCCGGTTCGGGCCAACCTCGGCCGAACCGGCGCCGACGACGGTCGTACTCGCGATCGGGTGATCGATCTGCTCTGGCGCGAGGGGCCGCTGAGTGCGGCCGACCTCGGCACCGAACTCGGCATCTCGGCAGCCGCGGTCCGCCGGCACCTCGACGCACTCGAGGCTCAGGGGCGGATCGAGGGGCGCACCGCACCGCACAGGGCCAGTCGTGGTCGCGGACGTCCCGCTCGGGTGTTCGCGCTCACCAGCGTGGGCCGAGACCGCTTCCCGCATGCCTACGACGACCTCGCGGTCGCCGCTCTGCGCCATCTGGCGCGCAGCGGAGGCGCCGAGGCGGTCACCGCATTCGCCCAGGATCAGCTGGCCGGACTGGAGGAACGGTGCACTCAGGCTGTCACCACCGCCGGCCCCGACCGGTTCGACCGCGCTCAGGCGCTGGCCGGCGCATTGTCCCGCGAGGGCTACGCGGCCACGGCATCGGGCCTGGCCGGCGGTGGCCAACTGTGTCAGCACCACTGCCCGGTCGCGCACGTCGCCGCGGAGTTCCCCCAGCTGTGTGAGGCCGAGACCGCCGTGATCAGCCGGTTGGTCGGCACCCATGTCCAACGACTGGCCACCATCGCGCGTGGTGATTCGGTCTGCACCACGAACATTCCCTCGGCCGAGATTTCCGCTGCGCACCGCCGCGCGTCAGACCAGCAGAACGGCACAGACCAGCACGGCATCCCTGCCCCGCACGTCTCCAACTGGAGGAACTCCGCATGACCACGACGACTCCGCTGACCCAGGACGAGCAGATCGATGCGCTCGGCCGGTACAAGTTCGGCTGGGCCGACTCCGACCTAGCCGGCGCGACCGCCGCGCGGGGGATCTCCGAAGCCGTGGTGCGCAACATCTCCGGGCTCAAGAACGAGCCGGAGTGGATGCTCGAGCGCCGACTCAAGGGCCTGAAGCTGTTCGACAAGAAGCCGATGCCCTCCTGGGGGTCGGACCTCTCCGGGATCGACTTCCAGAACATCAAGTACTTCGTCCGCTCGACCGAGAAGCAGGCGGCCAGCTGGGACGATCTCCCCGCCGACATCAAGAACACCTACGACAAGCTCGGCATCCCCGAGGCCGAGAAGCAGCGCCTGGTCTCCGGCGTCGCAGCCCAGTACGAGTCCGAGGTCGTCTACCACCAGATCCGCGAGGACCTGGAGGAGCAGGGCGTGCTCTTCCTCGACACCGACACGGGGCTGCGAGAGCACGAGGACATCTTCAAGGAGTACTTCGGCTCGGTGATCCCGGTGGGCGACAACAAGTTCGCCGCGCTGAACACATCGGTCTGGTCGGGCGGCTCGTTCATCTACGTCCCGCCGGGCGTGCATGTCGACATCCCGCTGCAGGCCTACTTCCGGATCAACACCGAGAACATGGGCCAGTTCGAGCGGACGCTGATCATCGTCGACGAGGGTGCCTACGTGCACTACGTCGAGGGCTGCACCGCCCCGATCTACTCCAGCGACTCGCTGCACTCAGCGGTCGTCGAGATCATCGTGAAGAAGAACGCCCGCTGCCGCTACACGACCATCCAGAATTGGTCGAACAACGTCTACAACCTCGTCACGAAGCGCACCTCCGTGGCCGAGGGCGGCCGGATGGAGTGGATCGACGGCAACATCGGCAGCAAGGTCACGATGAAGTACCCAGCCGTCTGGATGACCGGCGAGCACGCCAAGGGCGAGGTGCTCTCCGTCGCCTTCGCGGGAGAGGGCCAGCACCAGGACGCCGGCGCCAAGATGGTGCACGCCGCCCCGAACACCTCCTCCACGATCATCAGCAAGTCCGTCGCGCGGGGCGGCGGGCGGACGTCGTACCGCGGGCTCGTGCAGATCGCCGACGGGTCGCACGGTTCACGCTCCACGGTCAAGTGTGACGCGCTGCTGGTCGACTC